>JBBQJM010000504.1:0-2859 GCA_038325895.1 Mycobacteriales bacterium | reverse complement strand
GACCGCCGGTCGCGGCACCAAGGGCACCGGCGCCCGCAAGAACGTCCCCGCGGCGTTCGAGGGCGGCAACCTGCCGCTGCACATGCGGCTGCCCAAGATGCGCGGCTTCAAGAACCGCTTCCGCGTCGCCTACCAGGTCGTGAACGTGGGTCAGCTGGCCACCCTGTTCCCCGAGGGGGGCACCATCGGCGTCGACGAGCTGGTCAAGGCCGGTGCGGTGCGCTCCGGTCAGCCGGTCAAGGTCCTCGGTGACGGGGACATCGCCGGTGTCTCGCTGCACGTCTCGGCCAACGCCTTCTCGGCCTCGGCCATCGACAAGCTGGCCGCTGCCGGCGGGAGCGCTGCCACCATCTGATCGGGCCAATCCGATCGGGCCAATCTCATCGGGCCAATCTGATCGGGACGGTCCGAACTGCACTACCCAACAGCACGCAACATTGCCGCCCGGCGCGCCCGCTGATTTCTGCGAGGGTGCACGGGCGGCAGTGTTGTTTTTCCAGCCCTGTCCGGGTTGATCTCCCAGCATTCCGGCGATCTGCTCGTCCTCGGATCTGGTACTTCGCCTACGGCATCAAACATTCGCACCTCGGCCGGCACGTCGGGTTGATCCACGACGAACCCGAAAGCGCCAGCCCCGATTCGGAAATGGGCTGAGGACATGCACCAGGTGGACCAGACGACCGAGCAGATGGTGCGCAGCGTGCTGGCGTACGCGGAGAACCGGCTGCGGATGGACCCCGTGCGCTGGACAAGGGGACCCAGTCCGCGGCCGATCTCTACCACGCCCTTGACGGCGTCATCCGGGATCGCGGTCGCGCGCCGGACGAGGTGCTCGGCGTGTATTCCTCGGTGATCGCACCGAGCATCATCTCCGCGGACAGCCCGCGGTTCCTCGGCTTCATCCCGGCCGCGCCGACCAAGGCCAGCCTGTTGTTCGACATGCTCATCTCCTGCGCCTTCATCCAGGGCATCTCCTGGCTGGAGGCGTCCGGGGCGATCGCCGCGGAGAACACCGTGCTCCGGCTCATCGCCGACGAGGCCGGGTTGCCGTCCACCGCCGGGGGCTGCTTCGTCTCCGGTGGCTCCGCCGGTAACCTGTCCGCGCTGGCCGTCGCTCGGGAAACGGCGAAGCGGCGGCCGGGTGACGGGGCCGCGGGCCGGCGGCTCCGGGTGGTCGTCGGCACCGACGCGCACTCCTCGATCGTCAACATCCTGCGACTGCTGGAGATGGACGCGCTGGTCCTCGACACCCCCGATCACCGGTTGACCGCGGAGACGGTGCGGACCGGGATCGGGCTGGACCCGACCTCAGCGACGTCGCGGCGGTGGTCTGGCACGTCGGGGACGACGAACGCGGGCATCGTCGACGACCTGGCCGGTGTCGATGCGCTGGCCAAGGAAGCACGGCTGGTGGTCCACGTGGACGGCGCCTACGGCGGGTCGGGGAACTTCGCGCCCTCATTGCGCGCCAAGTATCGGGGCCTGGAGCAGGCGGACTCGTTCATCCTCGATCCGCACAAATGGCTGTTCACCCCGTTCGACTGCTGCGCGCTGCTGTACCGCCAGCCCGAACTCGCCAGGGCGACGCACACCCAGGACGCGTCGTACCTGGACGTCATCCACGTGTTGGAAGGCGAATGGAACCCGACGGACTACGCCTACCACCTGACCCGCCGAGCGCGCGGCCTGCCGCTCTGGTTCTCGCTGGCGGTCAACGGAGTCGATGCCTACCGGCAGGCGATCGAGGTGGCGGTAGCGCTCGCCAAGGACACCGCGGCCCTGATCGCGGAAACACCGCATCTCGAGCTGATCCGGGAACCGGACCTGGGGGTCGTGCTCTTCCGCCGAACCGGCTGGCAGCCGGCGGACTATGACAGCTGGGCGCAGGCCCTGCAGACGAGGAGATCGCCTTCATCCCACCGACCAAGTGGGAGGGCGAAACCGTCGGTCGGTTCGCTTTCCTGCATCCGCACACCAGCATGGATCTGGTCCGGGAGATCCTCGACCGCACCAAGTGAGACCGGGCCGATGCTGATCTGACCGGGCACCGCGGTTTCGTCCCGAGGCCCCCGACCAACGAATGCCAGTGATGGGCAGTGCGTAGGTTAGAGTCGAAGGCTGCGGCCGGCGCCTCGCCGGCTCCATGATGGTGCTCGCAGGGCAGCGGTACCCGTTCTGCGCGTGCCGCGATATGTCGAGTGGCCGGGCTGTCCACCCCGGCTGAAGCGGCAGAAGTCGGACAGTATTGAACAAGGCACGCTGTTCTGGGATGTGCAGTGCTGGGCACGCAATACATAGGGGACCAAGGACTGTCAGGACACGGCTCACGGCCGTCGTACGAGGACGGAGGGTCCGGTCGTCCGACCGGGTCATCCGCCACCGGCTCGTCACCACCGACGCCGGTGTAGCCAGGAGGACCATTGCTCGCCGCATTCGCCTCGGCGCTGAAGACGCCGGATCTGCGTAAGAAGATCCTCTTCACGCTCGCCATGGTCGCCGTGTATCGCCTCGGTGCCACGGTGCCATCGCCAGGGGTGTCCTACAGCGCCGTCAACGTCTGCATCGACGAAGCCGGTTCCGGCACCGACCTGTTCACCGTGCTGAACCTGTTCTCCGGCGGCGCGCTGCTGCGGCTCTCCGTGTTCGCGCTGGGCATCATGCCGTACATCACCTCATCGATCATCGTCCAGCTGCTCACCGTCGTCATCCCACGGTTCGAGCAGTTGAAGAAGCAGGGACAGGGCGGGCAGGCGAAGCTCACCCAGTACACCCGGTACCTGACCATCGGTCTTGGCATCCTGCAGTCCACCGCGTTCGTCGCGCTGGCCATCAACGGCCAGATGTTCCCGGGCTGCTCGG
>JBBQJM010000503.1:0-2861 GCA_038325895.1 Mycobacteriales bacterium | reverse complement strand
CGAACAGCGCGCGGTGTCCGGACGTTTGCACCGAGCTCCTGGCGTTCTCGAGAATGCCGAGGTAGCGGTAACCCTGTTGGGCGGGGGACAGCGTGAGCAGCGCCTGCTCGCGTGCCGTTTGCCCGATCCGATGTCGCAGTGGTGCGTCATCGATGAGCTGCAGGAGCAACCGGATCCAGTCGTCCAACGATTCGGCCAGCATGCCGGACGATCCGTGCCGGATCGATTCGCGGAACGGCAGCGACGGACTTGCCACAGTCGGAGTGCTGGTGAGAGCTGCCTCCAACCACTTGATCGAACTCTTCGCCTCGTTGAAAGTCTTGCCCGGTTCCAGCGGCGCGAGGTTGACGTCCATGTCCCTGAGCACCGCAGGCAGCTCGGTCCACGGCTTCAGCGGCAGTCGGCGGATCTGGGTGGAGAATTCGGCGAGCGAGGAGGAGGGGTCCAGGAGTCCGCCGATCCACAACTGCACATCCGGCCGCAGGCGTAGCACCTCGCGGATTGCGGGTTCCACGAACGCCCAGTCCTCGTTGTGGGTGTTGGTTCCGGACAGGTAGCCGATGCGAACCGGACCCGGTCTGCGCGGACGGTACCGCTCGAAATCCGACCTCCTGGCGATCTGCCGACCGACGCCGTTCGACCAGCGATGGGCCGGAATCCCGGTCAGGCTGCTGACCTGTTCGCAGAGCATTGCAGTCGACCCGATGTACGCGTCGGCAGCTTCCAGGGTGGTCCGGTACCGCCTGATGCCTTGCCAATACAGGTCCAGGTCCATTCCTTCGACCTTGCTGAGCATCGGGTCCAACTCGTCGCGCAGCCCCGGGTCGAAGATCAGGTCGTCGACATCGAAAAGGATCGGAACGGGGTCAGCCCGGCCGCGGATCATCTCGATGACATCGAGGATCTGTTCGGTCGCCGGCACCCGATAGAAGACAACCGCTTCCGCGGTTCGCGCCTTCTTGGGGACCTGGACATCGCGGTACATGTGAAGGTCGGCGTGCACACCGACCGTGGCCAGCGCCTCCTGGGGAAAGTAGCCGCGATAGCGCATCGGGGCCCCGGTGATACCGCTGACGATGAGCACCCTGCGGATCGGGGCGAGTTCACGGTCGGCGACCGAGAGGGCTGGTCGGGACGCCGACTCATCCCGTTGGTGCCGCCCGTGGGTTGGCGCACCGGTGGCGGCAGGCGCCGCGACCGGGTCGGTCCCTGGGGCCTGACGGGCGGCCAGCAGCCCGGCGAACCGCTCCTCCAGGTCGATGAGCTGGTCATCCAATCGCCGCAACGGTAGCGCCCCGGGCAGCGGTTGCAGCGCCGACAGCAGGCCGGGCTCGGTGATCAGCCGCCGCATGGCGTCGCCGAACGCCTCGGCGTCGGCGCGGGGGACCACAAAGCCGTTGACGCCGTCCTTGACCACTTCAGTGGGACCGGGATTGTCACCGGTGATCACCGCGCAACCTGCGGCGAGGGCTTCCCTGGTCAGCAGCGAATACGACTCCAGCATCACCGAGGACATCAGCAGCACGTCGTACCTGGCCAGGATGGATGCGACCTCGCCGGGGTGGTAGGGCGGCAGCGACCGCAGGTTCGCCGGCAGGTCCGTTTCCTCGATCCCGTACAGGTCCAGCGACCAACCGGCGAGCCCGCGCAGCGATCGGGCCGCCTCGAGCGCAACCCCGACACCCTTGACGGCGTGCCTCCCGCCGGCGAACACAAAGCGAACTTCGCGGTCGCGCGGGGTCCTGGTGACCGCGAGTCGTACCGATTCCGGCGCCGGGTTCTCGTCCAGCGCAAGGCGTTTCGGGTCGACGCCGTTCGCGGACAGCAGGTCGATCATCGTCGAGGACGGTGCCAGGACCAGATCGGCATTGCGCAGGTGCGGGGTGAGCCGCCGGTTGCGGTCGACCAACCAGCGGTTGCTGCGTTCGCACGGACACACGCCGCAGTCGACAACGGTGGAGCACGGCCGGAGCTCAGGGTCGACCAGGAACTGCCGGGCGCACCACCACCACATGTCGTGCATCGTCACGACGGTCACGGCCCCCGACGCCGTCGCCGCCGACATCAGCGAGCCGCCGAAACCCTGCAGGTTGTGGAAGTGCACGACCTCCGGCTTGGTGCGCAGCAGCCAGCGGGAGAACTCGGCTTCGACGTCGTCGTTGGAGTAGTTGGCCCGATCATCCCAGCCGAGCATGCCGGTGATGGTTGTCCATTGGATCGCGACGCCGTCCGGGGTGACGTCGTGGCGGACGGTGAGATCGGGCCGGCCGTCGTCCATGGAGCCGGCGAACACCCCTACCTGGTGTCCCCGGCGTGCCAAGCCCTCGGCGATGCGCTGCGGGACCAGCGTGCCGCCGGACACGAAGTTCGGCGGGTAGTGAGCAGAGACCACGGCGATGCGCACTCCCGGCATAGTAGGCGGTGGACATCGCCGTGGCCGTTCGACGTGATCATCACCGGCGGGCGCCGGCCGCCTCGGGGGCTACCGTCGCGGACGCCCGACCGGGAATCGTGCAGATTGCTCACGCCGGGTGTGCCGACCCCCTGCTGCAGCACGGGTATCGCACCCGCGCCGTGAGCATCGCGCGGCCCTGCGTCCATGGGACCAGCGCCGGGCTCAGTGGCTCAGTGGCTCGGCCGCTTCGCTGTCGGAGCTGCTCTTGGAGCCGTCGCCACTGGAGCCATCGCCGTTGGCGCCGCTGTCGTGCGGACCACCGACGGACGCGGCCTCAGTTGCGGCCGCGGCGCTGCCTTGCGGGCCGCCTCCCGGTGCGGACCGCGCCAGATCCATCACGCCGAGCGGGTGCAGGTTCTGCCATCTGCTGTTCATCGCCACCACGCCACCGGACTCGCGGGCAGGA
>JBBQJM010000502.1:0-2861 GCA_038325895.1 Mycobacteriales bacterium | reverse complement strand
CCTGCTCAGCTCGATCACCTGGTCGCCGAAGGGATCTCCGGACGGACGCGAGGTCACCACCGAACCGCACTCGACGGTGAACTTGGTGCCGGTCGCAGGGTCGACCGGGTCGACGTCGCTGCACGCCGACCAGCGGATCGGGTCGGACTGTTGCCCCGGCCCGCCTGGGCCCACCGGCACTCCCGAGCTGGACGTGGTGGGCGGCGGCGGCGGGCCGGTCCCGGAGGTCGCCAGACCGGGACGCTGTGACGGCCCGATGGTGCACGCGCTGAGCAGGGAAACGGTGGCCACCAGCGCCGTGACCCGGCGCACGCGGGTCCGGGCGGGCCGCCGGTGGTCCGGATCGGGGCTCGCCGGACTCACCGCGATGCTCCGGTTGCGTCCGGTGTTCCCGGCACGGCGAGCCACCGGTACCGGGTGAACAGGTGGTCCCCGACGACGTGCACACCGACCAGCGACCAGCGCACGCGCTCACCGAGCCGGGCCGGCACCATCGGTGCCGAGCCGGTCCCGAGCAGCATCGGCGAGATCGTCAGGCACAGCTCGTCGAGCAGGCCCTGGGCGACCAGCGCCGCCAGCAGGCTCGGCCCGCCCTCGCAGTGCACGTGGCGAAACCCGTTCCGCCGCAACGTGCGGAACGCGGCGGCCAGGTCCACCCGGTCGTCGTTCGAGGCGATCACCTGGACGCCGGGGGGTACCTGCCGGGCGCCGGCCCGCGTGGTGATGACGATCGGTGGGGTCACCGTGTCGGTGAACAACGGCGACAGCGGATCCAGCCCCCTGGCGGTGACCACGGCGATCGGCGGGGGGCTGGCGGTCAGACCCCAGCGCAGCCGCCGTGCCGCCCTGTCCTCGGTGAGCCGGACGCCGCCGTACTGCTCGGCGCGCACGGTGCCGGCGCCGACCAGGATGACGTCCGCCATGTCCCTGAGCAGCGCGAACAGGTGCTCATCGGCGGCATTGCCCAGTCCGCCGGAACGGCCGTGCACGGTGGTCCCGCCGTCCAGCGACGCCACCATGTTCGCCCTGACGACTGCGCGATCCGCTCCAGGGCCCGCGTCGCAGGGCTCGGGCCAGCGGTACCACCGGGCAAGGATGTCGTCGGCCGGCTGCGCCAGCGGGCCGATTCCCGTCGGCCGGGCGATCATCTGCGCTACATCTTCGGGCGCGGTGCCGGATCGCTCCTGCGGGGCGTCCGGGTCGCCGCGGTCGGGATACACACCACCATCCGTATCACGGCGGGCGGTGGGGGACGGGACCCGCGGGCGAGCTCGGTCCGAATCGCCCATAGGCTGCGATCGTGTCCGTCGTGCAGCTGGCCGAGCTCTTCCCGGTGATCAGTCCCGAGGAGCTGGTCATCGGACTGGAACCGCCGCTGCGCTTCGGTGCGGTCCGGTTCGGCACCTACCGCCCGGACCCGGCGGAGCCGTCGCAGGCGGCCGCGGTCCGTGCGCTGACGGACTTCGCCGATCAGGTCAGCACCCCGCCGCGGCGCGGGCTGTTCCGCAAGGCCGCCGCTGTCACCGGCGGGTACTACCTGGACGGCGGCTTCGGAGTCGGCAAGACGCACCTGCTGGCATCGCTCTGGCATCAGGTGCCGGCACCGAAGGCCTACGGCACCTTCGTCGAGTACACGCATCTGGTCGGGGCGCTGGGGTTCGTCGAGACGGTTCGCCGGCTGTCCGGGCACCGGTTGCTCGCGGTCGACGAGTTCGAGCTGGATGATCCCGGCGACACCATGCTGATGACGCGGTTGCTCGGCCAGCTGTCCGATGCCGGCGTCCGGCTCGCGGCGACGTCCAACACGTTGCCCGACAAGCTCGGCGATGGCCGCTTCGCCGCGGAGGACTTTCGGCGCGAGATCCATGCACTGTCAGCACGTTTCGAGACGCTGCGGGTGGACGGGCCGGACTTCCGGCACGCCGGGTTGGCCCAGGCCCCGCCGCCGATGCCCGACGACGTCCTGCGCGCGGCCGCGTCGGCGACGGCCGGCGCCAGCCTGGACGCATTCGACCCGCTCACCGACCACCTCGCCCAGCTGCACCCGTCCCGGTACGGGCGGCTCGTCGACGGGATCAGTACCGCGCACCTGTCCGGGGTGCGTCCGCTGGACGACCAGTCGTCCGCGTTGCGCTGGGTGGTGCTCATCGACCGGTTGTACGACAGGTCGATCCCGGTGCGTGCCTCCGGCGCCCAGCTGGATGCCATCTTCACCCCGGAGATGATCAAGGGCGGCTACCGCAAGAAATACCTGCGGGCGACGTCGCGGTTGCTGGCGCTGGCCCGCGACGCCGGCTGAAGCCGCCTGCTACCGGACGGGCCTGGATCAGTAACCGGACAGCACGTCGCCGAGAGTGTCTACGGCGAGGTCGATCTCGTCTCGGGTGATCACCAGCGGCGGCGCGAACCGCAGCGTCGTCTCGTGCGTCTCCTTGACCAGGATCCCGCGCCGCGCCAGCTCCTCGCTGACCGGCCGCCCCGGCCCGATCCGCGGCGCCAGTTCGGCGCCGGCCCACAGCCCGCGGCCGCGCACCTCGGCCAGCCCGCTGCCGACCAGCTCGCCGAGCCTGGCGTGCAGGTGCGTTCCGAGATCGGTTGACCGACTTTGCATTTCGCCGGTTCCGAGCAGTGTGATGACCGCCCGACCGACTGCGCACGCCAGCGGATTGCCACCGAAAGTCGACCCGTGCTGACCGGGTTGCAGCACACCGAGCACGTCGCGCCGGCCGACCACCGCGGACACCGGCAGGATCCCGCCGCCAAGGGCCTTGCCCAACGTGTACAGGTCGGCCCGGACGCCCTCCTGGTCCAGCGCCAGCACGGTGCCGGTGCGGCCGAGGCCGGACTGGATCTCGTCGGCG
>JBBQJM010000501.1:0-2867 GCA_038325895.1 Mycobacteriales bacterium | reverse complement strand
AGGTACCGGTAGGCCGAGCGGTGATGCGCCTGCGCCATGGCGTCCGGCGTTCGTTCCGTGGAATGCCCGCCGACGTGCACGACGCGGGCGGACGGGGAGTACACGCTCGTCCAACCCGCGCGGCCCAGCCGTTCACCCAGGTCCACGTCCTCGAAGTACATGAAGTACTCGGGGTCGAACCCGTGCACGGCGTCGAACGCCTCCCTGCGCAGCAACAAACACGACCCGGAAAGCCACCCAGCCGAGCGCTCGACCGGCTCGGCCATGTCCTGCCGGTACGCCCGGGTCCAGGGGTTGCTCGGCCACCACCAGCCGAACAGCGCGTGTCCCGCGCCCAGTCCCACCGACGGCAGGTGGCGCGCCGACGGGTACACCACCCCGTCCGGCGTGGTGATCAACGGACCGAACGCCCCACCATCGGGATGCCGCGCGGCCACCGCCAGCAACTCATCGATCGATCCCTCGCCGAGCACCACGTCGGGATTGATCACCACCACCCAGCCGATCACCGGGTCGAGCGCGGCGACGCCCGCGTTGGCCGCGGCGCCGTACCCGATGTTGCCTCCGGTGCGGACCAACTGCACGCCCGGAAGAGCGGCGGCGGCCTCGACACTGCCGTCGGTGGAACCGTTGTCGGCCAGCACCACGGCGACCGGCCGGCCGGTGGCGGCAGGGATGGAGTCCAGCAAAGCGGCAAGCTGATCGCCCGGCGAATAGGTGATCGTGACCAGGCCGATCGGTGTGTCGGGGCGGTGCTCCTGCCCAGCGTTCACTCCCGCACCGCCCCCACCGCGGCCGCCCGGTCGTAGGCGACCTGATGCGCCCGCGCGCTGGCCGCCCAGGTGAACGTCGCCGCCCGCACCAGCGCGGCCACCGACAGCTCGGCGCGGCGGGTCGGATCGTCCAGCAACTCGGTGAGCGCGGCGGCGATGTCGCCGGCCCCGGTCCCGGTGTAGGCCACCGCGTCCCCACCTACCTCGGGCAACGCCAGCTTGCGGGTGGTCAACACCGCTGCGCCGCAGGCCATCGCTTCCAGCACGGGCAGCCCGAAACCCTCACCCAGGCTGGGGTAGGCCACCAACTGAGCGCCACCGAGCAGTCCGGGCAGCAGATCGACGGGCAGGTGACCTGCCCGGATCACCCGCAGCGTGTCCGGCACCGCCGCGATCGCCGGTTCCACCCCGGCGTCCCATCCCGTCGAACCGGCGAGCACCAGCGCAGGCGGCTTCTCCCGGCGCGACATGGCCCGGATGTAGCCACGCACCAGTGCGGGCACGTTCTTGCGCGGCTCGAGGGTGCCGAGAAACGCGATCCAGTCCTGGTCGCCGAGGTCCAGGTGATCCCGGACCGCGAGCACCTGCCCGGCAGTCGGCGCCCGGAAGATCGTGCGGTCAACCCCGTGGTAGGCCACCACCATCGCGTCGGCCCGCGGGTGGGTGTAGCGGGTCAGCTCGTCGGCGGTGGCCTGGCTCGGCACCACGCACACTGCGGCCCGGCGCAGCGAGGTCCGGGTCCAGGCCCGGAAGAACCTGCCCTTCACCCCAAGGTGCAGCGACCGGTCGGAGAAGAAGGTCGCGTCGTGCAGGGTGACGACGACCGGCACGCCCGCCGCCAGCGGCATCGTGTAGTGCGGGGAATGGATGACGTCCACCGGTAGCCGCTTGGCCAGCCGGGCCAGCGTGGTCTGCTCCCAGGCCAGCCGGGCCGGCCGGCTACCCAGTTCCTCCGCCGTCGGCACGATCCGGCTGTGCGGGGCGAGCCGGGCGAATATCTCCGCGTCGCCGTGCTGGCACACCACGCTCAGCGCTGCGCCCGCGGCGTCCAATGCCTCGGTGAGGTTGTCGACATAGCGGCCGACGCCCCCGCGCTCGGCGGGTATGGCGGTGGCGTCGAGCAGGACCCGCGGTTCGGTTCGCCGGAGTCCCACGGCTCCATCTTGTCATCTTCGCCCGGTTCCCTCGGATGGGCGGCTGCGTGTGTCGGTCTGGAAAGGTGTCGCTGGTCGCCGGTGCAATGGCGGGTCGTCCTCCGTTGGCGGCGCTCGGCCGCCGGCGCGTGGCCACCTTCCACAACTGACAACATTCCTATTCGCTGAGATCGGGTTTTCCCCTGAGATCGGTCACGACCAATTCCAGTTTCCTCAGCGGTACCAGTAGGTCGGCGACCTTCTCGCGGGGCACCAACACATGGTTCCAGGCAAGCGGGTGGAACCGGACGATGTCGCCGACCACCAGTTCCGTCGGACTCACCCGGAGGTCCACCAGATGGTGCGCCGAGGCAAACGCCTGCAATTCCGCCATGGGCGCGCCGTCGAGGACTTCCACCACGAGCACCGGGCGTCCTTTCGACACCAGTTCGCCGGCGCCGCGCAGTGCGGGCATCTCGTGCCCCTCGACATCGATCTTGATCACAGTGACTCTGGGGCAACCGGTTTGCAGCCAGTGCTGATCGATGGTGGTGACCGGGACCTGGTAGGACTCCTGATGCTCGTCCTTGAATTCCCGCTCCAACGAGCTGCTGGTTTCAACGAGTCCCGACGTCAACGGGACGTACAAAGTGGCGATGCCGCTCTGATCGCTGACACCTTTCCGGTTGATCGAAATCCGATTCCGATAAAGGCTCAACGCGACGTTGCGCTCCATGAGCGGAATGATCTGCCGAGCTGGCTCGAACGCGTGAACTTCGACATGACGATGTGCGGTGACCGCGACCAAACCGTAGAAACCGGTATTGGCTCCGACGTCGTAGACGACCCCGGCCCCGAGTTCGCGGACCAACAAGCAGAAGATGTCCGGTAGCGGTCGTTCGAATCCCCGCCACCCGCCGTCGTGAATAGCGCGGGCGATCTGGTCTCTGCCTTGATGCCG
>JBBQJM010000500.1:0-2895 GCA_038325895.1 Mycobacteriales bacterium | reverse complement strand
CACGGCAATCTGTACCTCGTGGCGTTCGCCGCCGGTATCACCATCGCCACCTGCGGCCCGAAACAGCGGGAATCGCGCACGGAAGTACTCTGACAGTGGACCGCTGGGCCGGGACGCTGCCTGCGCAGACCCTGTACCCGGTGGTCCGCCGCGTGTGACCGGCCGATGGGATCAACCCGACCGGGTCACGGTCGCCGAAATTCCGCCACGGTCTGAGCGCCGCGGACTGCTCCCGGCCCACTGGCGTTCCCGGCCCACCGGCCTTCCCGGTTCGCAGCCACCAGCGTTGTCGGGAACCCGGACCTCCCGGACCCTGTGCCGTTGCCGTTGCCGTTGCCGGCGTCGGCGTCGGCGTCTGCGATCGCTGACCTGTGGGGAAGGAAGCACGGATGGGGTGCGCTGGTTGAGCGCCGTCGCCACCACCTCGCTTGGCGTTCGGAGGGCTTCAGGGCTCCATTCCGCGAGCTGGGGTTGTCAGCTGCGGGGTGAGCCAGGCAACGATCATAGCGTTCCGGTGAGACAGGGTGTCTTTCTGTTTCTTGCGGGTCGGTGTGCGTAACGGGGAAGAGTTGGTGCGGCACTGATCCCGGGTAATGCGTTGTGGTGGTGCCGGTTTCACCGCTGCCGGTACGGGTAGGCGCTCCAGGTGCATGGCGCGAGAGATTTTCAGAGTTGTTGCATCGCGGCCGACATCAGGTCGGTCTGCCAAATCTTCAACGGGAAGTTGATTGTGATGAACGTGATGCATCGAATGTTCCGGAGGGGAATCGGAAACGGCGAGGGAAGCGTCGGTGCGGTCGGTCGGGTGCGGCGGGGTTTGGCCGCGGTAGGCGTCGCAGCCGCGGCGGCCGGGTTGTTGCTGACAGCCGCCCCGCGTCACGGGTGAACCGACCAGGGCTTCACCACAACGGTGTGCCGCCCCGCGCGTAACTGGGTCGATGATCGGCCAAGGGCAGAGGTCCCCGATGCAGTGCAGGCTCCTGCCGGACGCGTCGCTGAATCGGGCGGCCCGGGTTCGGTCTGGGTGACCCGCCTGGCAACGGTAATCGTTGACAGACGGGTACCAGCGGCGCCGTGGACGCGATCCTGAGGTCAGTGGCCGTGCCGTGAGTGCAGGTCGCGGAACGCCTCTTCCAACGCGTTGACTGTGTCGGCAGGCAGGGTCGGCTCCGGCAGGGTCCCCAACTCGATGATGGTGGTGCGGAGTTGTGCGAGGTAGGTGGTGCACGGTTCGCAGTCGAACAGGTGAGCGTCCACCCGGGCGGTGGTGACCGGATCCAATGCGCCCTCGAGATAGTCGGTGAGCAGTTCCACGACGTGCGCGCAGGGCAGGTAGTCGCCGGTCATGGCCTGACCGCCTGTTCATTGGGGCCGGTGTAGTAGGTCTCGAGCTGTTCGCGGAGTTTCGCCCGGGCGCGGTGCAGCAGCACCCGTTGGTTCGCTGGGCTCAGCGCAAGGATGTCGCACACTTCGTCGGCGGGAAGCCCGTGCACATCACGGAGTTCGACGACCATGCGTTGTCGCTGCGGTAGTTCGGCCAGCGCCGCAGTGAGCACGACCCGGGCCTCGGCGTTCAACGTGGCCGACTCGGGGCCCCAGGATCGTGGCGCGGCCTCGGCGCGCCACCCGCCGACCCACCGGTCACCGACGGGCCGGAACCTGTTCGGGTCGACCGACGGGCCGCTGTCTGCGTCTTCGACGGGCGGGGTGGGTAGGGTGCGGCTTTCGTTGGTTCCCTGCCGGCGGGCGATGTTCGCCAAGATGTGGAACACCCAGGTCCGCAGGCTAGACCGGCCCTGGAACCGGTCGATGCCCTTGATCACCGCGAGCCAGGTTTCCTGTACCGCTTCCTCGGCCGAGGCGTGAGAGGCCACGTACTGCCGGGCCACTTTGATCATCGCCGGTGACCAGCCGCGGACGATCCTTGTAAACGCGGCGCCGTCACCGGCCCGCAGTCGGTCCACCAGATTCTCCTCGCCCGCCTCGACGGGCCCGGATTGCACGTCCATTCCCACCCCTTGATACCTGGAACCCCCTTCGGTGACGACAACACCAGCCCAGATGGTGCGGTCCAGCACGGCACCCGGCATCGGCCGCTCCCCTCACTCGGCGCCCGGTCGGCGCGAAAGAGCATTCAGGGAAACAGTGCATTCTCGCCGTGAAGTGTGACAGGGCGGGTGGAAGGTGCACATCCGCCAACCGCCGTAACGGTTGACGGGATCCCGGTCACTAACGGTTGGCAAGCATTCAACGTGAGGACGTCGACAACTGAAGGTCCAGATCGCTGTTCCGCCCGCCACGTTCTGCGCGGCCGATGCCCGGTCGTAGCGGCGGGCAGAAACAGTGCCCGATAGTCCCTTTCGTGAGCATTTCGGCGGCCGATGCCCGGCCAACGACGGCGAAGGTCGACGCCCGGGGCAGCGGTCCTCTGTCGACTTCCAGTTCCGAACCCAGGTCTTACCTATCAAGGAGCACCAACCATGAACGTGCCAGCGGAGCTGTCCACCACCCGCCGGGCGCTGAACGCCGTCGCGGAGTTGCTGATCGCGGGTCCTCAGTACGAAGCGGTCGGCGACATCAGGCTCGCCGCCCGACCGGGTGGCTTCGGCGGCTGGGTCGGACCCACACCCAGCGCAGTGTCCGGCACCGATCTCATCACCCCGACCGGCCGGTTCCCGTTGGGCGGCCGCGTGAACGATCTCGCGCGGCGGGCCGGGATCACCCCGCGGGCACTGCGCGACGTCTACACCGGCGGGCCCCGACTTCTCCGTCGACGAACCCACCGAGGTCACGGCGTCGGCGGCCGAGGTGCTGCTGCGGGCGTTCACCGATGGCGACGCAGCGCTGCGGTCGCTGGATCCCGGACAAATGCCGATCCTGTGGCCGGAGCATTTC
>JBBQJM010000499.1:0-2898 GCA_038325895.1 Mycobacteriales bacterium | reverse complement strand
CCATGGTCGACGGGATGACCCGCAGCGGGTGTGCGGCGGCGAACGGAATCGCGCCTTCGGTGATGAACGATGCGCCGAGCAGCCAGCAGGCAAGGCCGTTGTCTCTCTCCGCTTCCGTCCACAGCTTCCTGCGGACTGCGGTGGCCAGCGCCATGCCCAGCGGCGGCGTCATACCGGCGGCCATCACGGCGGCCATGATCTGCAGCGCCGGCTGCGGTCCGTCGCCTCCAGAGGCGATGGCCGTGGTCAGGCCGGCGGCCGCGAAGGTGTAGGCAACCTTGTTGACAGGTCCGCCGAGATCAAAGCCCATCATCAGGCCGAGGATGAGGCCCAGCAAGATCGCGGTTGAACCCGAGAGTCCGGTCAGCCAGTCGGTCAGCCAGGTTGTCGCGGCGGCAATCGGCTTGCCCACCACGAAGATCATGAACAACCCGACGACGATCACCGAGACCAGGGGAATGACCACCACGGGCATGACGCCGCGGACACCCTTTGGCACCCGGAGCCGGGTCATGGCATACGCGATGCCGCCAGCGGCGAAACCGGACACCAGACCGCCGAGGAAACCCGCACCCAGCAGGCCGGCCAGCAGGCCGCCGACGATGCCGGGCACCAAGCCTGGACGGTCCGCGATCGCGAAGGCAATGTAACCGGACAAGATGGGCACCAGCATGAAGAACGAGATCTTGCCCAGCGCGAACAGGATTCCGGCGAAACCGGCTGCCTGCAGCACCGCGTCGAAGTCACCTGAGGCAAAGTTGGCCGGGAGGTTGCCCGCGATGTCCGGGTATGTCACACCCTCCCACACGCCGCCGTAGAGCTTGTAGACGACCTCCTGGCCGCCGAACAGGAAGCCCAGCGCAATGAGGATGCCGCCGGCGGCGACGAACGGGATCATGTAGGACACACCGGTCATCAACCACTGCCGGACCTTGGTGCCAACGCCGACATTGCGGGTCCCGCCGCCGCTGGACGACGGCGCGGGTGTGGCAGAGGCCATCGCGGCCGCTTCGGGGGTGCCCGCCTTGGGTGCGTTCTCGACGGCGGCGACGGCAGCGGCGATCACGCCGGGGCCGTCGTGCACGGCTTTCTTGACGCCCACGTCGATGTAGGGCTTGCCGGCGAACCGGCCCTTGCCCTTGACCTCGAGGTCGGCCGCGTAGATGACGCCGTCCGCCGCGGCGATGGCGTCGTCGGAGAGCGGGACCGTTCCGGCCGAGCCCTGGGTTTCGACCTGGACGTCGTGTCCGGCGGCCTTCCCGGCCTGCTCGAGATTCTCTGCCGCCATGTACGTGTGGGCGATGCCCGTCGGACACGACGTGACTGCGACGAACTTCATTGTCCTCCAACCTCTCCTTGGACATAGGACGCGACAGCCGCCGCATCGGGGGCGTCGATGATGGTCTGGCGGAATGCGGGACGCACCAGCCGCCGCGCCAGCGCGGCGAGGATGGTGAGGTGCTCGCTGCCGCCACCGGTGGGCGCGGCGATCAGGAAGACCAGGGTGGCCGGACCATCCGGCGCGCCGAAATCGACTCCGGCCGGTACCCGCGCCAACCCGAGCGAAGGAACCGTGACGTAGTCCGACCGAGCGTGCGGCAGGCCGATCCCCCCGGGCATCCCGGTCGCCATCTGCGCCTCGCGGGCGGCGACATCGGCCAGGAAGCCATCGAGGTCGGTCACCCGGCCTGCGGCCTGCAGCTTCTGGGCGAGCTGCCGGGTGGCGTCAACCTTGTCGGTGGCGACGAGATCGAGGATGACCAGGTCTTCGGTGATGAGGTCTGTCATGCGACGTCCTTCACTGGTTGGAGGGGATCTGGATCGGCGACGACGCGGACTGCGTCGGCACATTCTTGGGTTTCGTGCGGACCGGGCACCGTGCTGCCGGGCAGCAGGCAGGCGGCGCGGCCCCATGCGACGGCCCCGGCCAACCGATCGGCCGGACTGCCGGTGGCGTGCAGATAGCCGGACAACGTGCAGTCTCCGGCGCCGACGGTGCTCCTTGGCACGAGCGGCGGGCCACCGGCCCACCAGGAGCCGTCTGCGGTGATCAGCAGGGCACCGTGCCCGCCCAGGCTGACCAGTAGTTCCTTGGTGCCGCGGTTGCGGAGCTGGCGGGCGGCGTCGACCACGTCGCCGACGGTCACCAGCTCGCCGGTCACCAGTTCCTGGAGCTCTTCCAGGTTGGGCTTGATCACCGTCGCGCCGGCGTCCACGGCGGCGGCCAGCGCCGGCCCCGAGGTGTCGATCGCCACCGGAACCCCGGCGGCAACCGCGGCCTTGGTGACCTGGGCGTAGAAGTCGTCGGGAGCGCCGGCCGGCAGGCTGCCGGCGGCCACCAGCCAGCCCGGCGTGGGATCGGCAGCGAGTTCGTCGTTCACTGCCGCCAGCAGCGCGTCGACGTCGGCCTGCGACAGGTGGGCACCCGGCTCGTTCAGCTTGGTGGTGGTGCCGTCCTTTTCGACGACCGCGATGTTCGTCCGGATCGCTCCGTCGATGCGCACCGTCTTGGTCGAGACCTGTTGCGGCGTCAGCAATCCCACCATTCGCTGGGCGTCGTCACCGGCCGGCAGGATGGCCGTCGTCCGGTGTCCGTGCTTGGCCAGCACGCGGGCCACGTTGACGCCCTTGCCGCCGGCCTCGACCAGGGCCTGGCTGGTGCGCTGCACCTCGCCGACCTGCAGGACTTCTACCTCGACCGTGTGGTCCAGGCTCGGGTTGGGGGTCACGGTGACGACCCGCGGGGGTGTCGGTGCTGTCATACCCGGATCACCTCCGGTCCCGCGTCTTCGATCTCTCGGGCCATGTCGGCATCAACCTCGCTGTCGGTGATGATCGTGTCGACCTCGGATAGGTCGGCAACGTGGGCAAACTCGTCCCGCCCGAACTTGCTGTGAT
>JBBQJM010000498.1:0-2901 GCA_038325895.1 Mycobacteriales bacterium | reverse complement strand
CTGGTGCACCATCCTTGTGTTGACGGTTCTCGATGGATCGCCAATGCACCTCTGGTCCCCACCGGGCCATCGCCAGTGCTGCTCGACCTTCGAGGTCCAACACGAGTTCTGCGAGGCCCGGTGGCCCAGGACACCCCGACTGGCTACAGGGCTAAGCGCCACAGAGCGCCGATCAGTGAGCGACCGGCTGCGGTGTCCCGGGACCAACGGGTGTTTCCCCACTGCTCGAACAGCGAGGAGACGATGATGATTATCGCCGGAGAACCAACCGGGGCGCGAGTGTGCGCCGGCGTCGATTGGGCCAAGGACGACCACGCGGTGTGCATCGTTGGCGCCGAAGGTGAAGCGCTGCAACGGTTCATGGTCACCCACGACCGAGCTGGCTTGACGAACATGGTTCACCGGTTGCTCCGGGCCGGCGTTGACGAGGTCGGCATCGAACGCCCGGACGGGCCGATCGTCGACGCTCTCTTGGCGGCGGGGTTGACCGTGCTGGTCATCCCCCCCCGCCCAGGTCAAGAACCTCCGCTCCCGGTACGGTTCTGCTGGCAACAAGGACGACCGGTTCGACGCCTATGTGCTTGCCGACGTGGTCCGCACCGATCGCCGTCGGCTGCGCCCTCTCGAACGCGACACCGTGGCCACCACCGCGCTGCGCACCACCGTCCGCGCCCGCCGGGACATGGTCATCCACCGGGTCGCGGCCGCCAACCAGCTCCGCGCCCACCTGCAGATCGTGTTCCCCGCCGCGGCAGGGCTTTTCGACGCGATCGACTCCGATGTCAGCCTGCAGTTCCTGGAACGGTTCACCACCCAGGGACAGGCGGACTGGCTCTCGGTGAAGCGGCTCAGTTCCTGGCTCGCCTCGATCGGCTATAGCGGCGGCACCGATCCCGGGGTGATCTACGCCCGGATCACCGCCGCACCCCGCGGCACCATCGGCGTCGAGGCGGCGACCCACGCCGTGATGACCCATGCCTACATCGCGGTACTGCGCACCTTGAACACTCAAATCCGGACCTTGGCGGTCAACATCGGAGCACAGCTCGACGTCCACCCGGACGCGAAGATCTTCACGTCGTTGCCCCGCTCGGGGTGCGTCCGGGCAGCCCGGCTGCTCGCCGAGATCGGCGATGCCCGCGGGCGATTCCCCACCGCGAGCTCGCTTGCCTGGCCGGTGTCGCCCCCTCCACCCGACAATCCGGCAAGGTCAAAGCGGTGACCTTCCGCTGGGGCGCCGACAAGGAACTCCGCGACGCACTCTGCGACTTCGCCGGCGACTCCCGACACAGCAACCCATGGGGCCGCTGACCTCTACGCCAAAGCCAGGGCCAGAAAGTGCGACCACCCGCACGCCGTCCGCATCCTGGCCCGCGCGTGGGCCACCATCATCTGGCGCTGCTGGCAAGATCACACCGCCTACAACCCCGCCGAGCACGGCGGACTCCAGCGAATCCTCACTCAAGATCAACAAACGGTGGCGGCTTGACACAGGGCAACTCGTGTGGTTTCGTCCCGCATCGTTGATCAGGAGGCAGTGAGAAGTGTCTGACAAGCCCAGTGTGCTGTTCGTGTGTGTGCACAACGCCGGCCGCTCGCAGATGGCGGCCGGGTTCCTGACCGCGCTGTCCGACGGGCAGGTCGAGGTCCGCTCCGCGGGTTCGCTGCCCGCCGATCAGGTCAACCCGGCCGCGATCGCGGCGATGGCCGAGGTGGGGGTGGACATCTCGGCGCAGCAGCCGAAGGTGTTGACCACCGAGGCGGTGCAGGTCTCCGACGTGGTGATCACCATGGGCTGCGGTGATGTCTGCCCGATCTTCCCGGGAAAGCGTTACGAGGACTGGGAACTGGAGGATCCCGCTGGGCAGGGCATCGACGCGGTCCGGCCGATCCGGGACGAGATCCGCCGCCGCGTGGAAAGCCTGATCGGCGAACTGCTGCCTGCCACGGCCTGAGCACCCTGCCGTCGACTCGATCTGGACCGGGAAACCCCATGACACACACCAAACCGTCGGTGTTGTTCGTGTGCGTGAAGAACGGCGGCAAGTCGCAGATGGCCGCCGGGCTGATGAGGAGCATCGCGGGGGAGGCTGTCGACGTCGATTCCGCGGGCACGAGGCCCGGCGATGCGGTGAACCCGCTGTCGGCCGCGGCGTTGCTCGAGGTGGGCGTCGACATCACCGGTGAGGTCCCCAAGGCCATCACCGCGGAGATGGTCCGCGACGCCGACGTGGTGATCACGCTGGGCCGGGACGCCACCGTCCAGGAGGTTGCCGGGACCCGGTTCGAGAACTGGGACACCGACGAACCGTCCGAACGCGGCATCGACGGGATGGAACGGATGCGCCTGGTCCGCGACGACATCGCCACGCGGGTCCGGGGACTCGCGGACACCCTCCGTGGCGACAGCTGATCTGATCGACCCGCTGCCGGGCAGGCGGCGTGGCGGCCGGGCGGCGCTACCGGAAACGTCAGTTATCAGGGTCTTCCGGCATGAATGTGGGTCGGCGGAGGGTTTGCGGTGGGCGGGTGACGTTGGGCCGCAACGGTGTTGAATCGAGTTGCCTGGCCTGCTGACCTGTACCCGTTCTGGAGCGGCATTCAACGACCAGATTGCTTCCAGCCATGTCGACGTCGAACACACCCCGGGGACCGGCCGGAAGCGGTGTCAACACCGGCAGCGGGGTGATGCGCCGCGCAGCCAGGGCTGCCCCGTGGGGGCGCGCGGCGCTCGCTCCGATGATTCCACCGATGAATCAATCACATGTTCCCCCACGGGTCCCGTGTCCCAAGCACGGGTTCGCGGGGTTGCCGGGTCGGCGCGCGGGCTGGAAGTGCCGGGTGACACGCACGCGGTGGCCGTTAGGTTCGGTGCTGCTACCGCTACCGAGCCGGGAGGGC
>JBBQJM010000497.1:0-2932 GCA_038325895.1 Mycobacteriales bacterium | reverse complement strand
TGGTGTCCTCCAGCGCGCCGGTCACCTCGGCGGCCAGGTCGGACAACGCATTCATGATCGCCAGCCGGGCGGCCGGCTCGATGGCGGAGGCGAGCAGCGCAGCCGCCCGCCGGGAGTCCTCGTCGCCGACGGACGCTGCGGTCAGCAGGTCGTCGCGGAGGTTCTGGGTGTAGGGGGTGAGGTCCATGACACCACTATGACACCACGGTGACGCCATTTCAAGAAATATGACGTCATGCCTAGGATCGTCGTCGTGACCTCATCTGTGGAGTTGCCCGCGTCGAGTCCGAGTGAAAGCCCCAGCCGCTACGTCGGCCTGCTTCGGGAGCAGGTGCGGCACGAATTCAACGCGAGCCAGCAGTACATCGCGATCGCGGTCTGGTACGACTCCCGCGACCTGCCGCAACTCGCCGCGCACTTCTACCGGCAGGCGGTGGAGGAGCGGAACCACGCAATGATGATCGTGCAGTGGATGCTCGACCGCGACCTGCAGATCAGCATCCCCGGCGTCGACGAGGTCAAGGGCGAATTCGCCAACATCGTCGAGCCGCTCGCGCTCGCGCTGTCGCAGGAACAGAAGGTCACCGACCAGATCAAGGCGCTGTTCGCGACCGCCCGCGAGGAGAGCGACTTCCTGGGCGAGCAGTTCATGCTGTGGTTCCTCAAGGAGCAGGTCGAAGAGGTCGCAGCGATGACGACCCTGCTCAACGTGGCGCAGCGCGCCGGTGACGACTGGTTCGACGTGGAGACCTATCTGGCACGGGAGGACGTCGGTGACGAGGGCGGCGACGCCAGCGCTCCGGCGGCCGCCGGTGGGGCCCTCTGAGTCCGCCGTCGCTCTCGTGACCCACCAAGCACCCGCGCCGCCACCGCCACCACCACCACCGACACCGTCGCTGTCGGACGCTCGGCCGCAGGTGCGACTGGTGGCCAGGACCGAGTTCCTGGCACCGGACGACGTACCGTGGACCACCGATACCTCCGGCGGCCAGGCGCTCGCCGAGTTCGCCGGGCGGGCCTGCTACCAGTCCTGGTCAAAGCCCATCCCGGCCACCGCGACCAATGCCGGCTACCTGGACCACATCCTGCAGGTGGGTCACCTCTCGGTGCTCGAGCACAGCACGGCGACCTTCTACATCACCGGGATCTCCCGATCGGTCACTCACGAACTGATCCGGCACCGGCACTTTTCCTACTCCCAGCTGTCCCAGCGCTACCTGCCGCCGGACGGCCCCGAGGTCGTCGAACCCGATCTGATCGCCGCCGACCCGGCCTTGCACGAACGGTTCACCGCCGCCGTGTCGGCCTCCGCGCAGGCCTATGCGGAACTGCTGGAGGCCCTGGAAACCGCCGCCGTGCAGGCGCCCGACGGCACGCTGGCCCGCAAGCAGGCCAGGCAGGCGGCCCGCGCGGTGCTGCCGAACGCCACCGCCACCGCGATCGTGGTCACCGGGAACTACCGGGCCTGGCGGCACTTCATCGGCATGCGGGCAACGGAGGCCGCCGACGTGGAGATCCGTACCCTGGCGATCGCGCTGCTGGTCGAGCTGCAGGCGTTGGCGCCCAACGTGTTCGCCGACTTCCGGGTCAGCGCCCTGCCGGACGGCACGGCGGTGGCCGCTTCACCGCTGGTCGGCGAGGGCTGATCTTCAGGGCGCCGCCACGCACCCGATCCTGATGTCGGGTCAGAGCGACTTGACTGCGGTCAGCTGGAAGGGCGGGCCCTGCTGACAGGTGGTCATCACCCCTTCCAGGAAGGACCCGGTCACCTCGACCTTCGCGCCCGCGACGAGTTCGGCACTGAGTTCGGGCGCGTCGTTGCCGACCAGATTGGCCAGCACGGTGCCGTTGTCGTCTTCCAGCACCACACAACTCGCCTCCACGCCCTCCCGCACGGTGCCGCGGAGCGTCACCTCGGCTCCGGTGCCCGCTCTGGGCACCGTCGGCACCACAGCGGGTGCAGGCCCCGCGGACACACTCGCCGACGGCGGTGCTGACATGGGTCTTGCCAGGGCTGTTGACGACTGTGCCGACACCTGGGTTGACTGGCCGCTCGAGGTCACTGAAGCCGTCGCAGGTCCGGGCGTCGGCGTCGACGCACACGCCGACAATGCCGTCCCGGCAACAGTAATCGCCACCGCGATCGCCGCGAACGGCGGCCGGTTGTGTCTTGTTTCCGCTAGCACGCCACCACCACCACCACCACCACCGCCACCAGCACCGCCGCCTCCCTGCTGTCGACCGCGCCGCGGTCGGTTCGGATCACGCTACCGACCGATTGAGCAGACGGACCCACCCACGGATTGCGTTGCAACATTCACCGGGTTGCCGTCAGGCCGCCGCGCCCGGATATCGTCTGCCCAACGGGACGAAGCACGCATGCCGCCGGTTGGTGACCGAGTCGGGTTCACCGCAGGGGATGCGATGAGCCGCCGGCACCATCCACCAAGATCCCGGTCGGCAACGGACCGCACGTCTGGCGTTGATCCCGCAAACGCGGCCGGTATTCGACCGGGCACACCGGCATCACCCGCTGACGGCCGATCGGTTCCCGTCCGGCCCACCCGCCGACGACACGTACCGTCGTAAGCATGACCTTGGCTCACTCCGAACGCGCAGCCCTCGCCGATCTGTTCGACGAACTCGGCCCCGACCAGCCCACCCTCTGCGAAGGCTGGGACACCCAGGACTTGCTGATCCACCTGCTGATCAGAGAGCGTCGCCCGGACGCCGCCCTCGGCACCTACCTGAAGCCGTTGAGCGGTTGGACCGACAGGGTCGCTGCGGACTACGCGAAACGGCCGTGGGGGGAGCTGGTCCAGGAATACCGCTCCGGCCCACCGGTGTGGAACCCGGCCGGGTGGGGAAAGTTGGACGAACTGACCAACGGCGGCGAGATGTTCATCCATCACGAGGACGCCCGCCGCGGGCA
>JBBQJM010000496.1:0-2940 GCA_038325895.1 Mycobacteriales bacterium | reverse complement strand
AGCCGTCCACAGCAACGGCGACTACGACCAGTACTGGAACTACCACCTCGCCCAAGAACGGCAACGCGTCCACCAGACCCGCTACGCCGACAACGAAATCCCCCAGGCCGCCTGACGTCCCTCCAAGAGAGCCACACCCATCTCGATTGTCCACCCGTTCCTCGTGATTACTGTTGAGTCCGCCCCAAGCCCGATTCCGGCAGACACCTCAAGGTGATGTGTGGCACGAAGCTGCCCCGGCGGCACATGCCTGAGTCAATGCTGCCACGTCGAACTCGACCCGGCCGAGCAATGACATCGACAATTCGAAAGGTACTTCTGGATTTCTTGGACGGGAGTTCAGCGCAGCGCGATCCCCAGCAGCGCATCTACGGCGTCCGCGACCACCCCGCCGGCCGGCGCACCGTCGGCCGCCCAGCGGTCGAGAACCGCGATCGCGGCGGGTGTGTCCAGGTCGTCGGTCAACGCCGACCTGACCTCGTGCAGCACCCCCGCTGATCGGGAGTCTGCGTCGGCACCTTCGCGCTCGGCCGCCGCTCGCCACGCGGCGAGCCGCTCCACCGCTCGGACCAGTAGGTCGTCCGTCCATTCTCGGTCCTGGCGGTAGTGGCCGGACAGCAGCGCCAGCCGGACCGCCATCGGATCAACACCGTCCAGGCGCAACTGGGAGACGAACACCAGGTTGCCGCGCGACTTGGACATCTTCTCGCCGTCCAGCGCGATCATCGCGGCGTGCGTGTAATGCCGGGCGAACGGCACGACCCCCGTCAGCACCTCGCTGTGCGCGGCCGAGCACTCATGATGCGGGAAGATCAGATCGCTGCCGCCGCCCTGCACGTCGATCGTCGGACCGAGCCGGTTGCCGGCGATCGCCGAGCATTCGATATGCCAACCGGGCCGCCCGAGCCCCATCGAGGATTCCCAGGACGGCTCACCCTCGCGACGCATTCGCCACAGCAGCGGGTCGAGCGCGTTGCGCTTGCCGGGCCGCTCCGGATCGCCGCCACGTTCGGCGGCCAGCGTGAGCATGGTCGACAGGTCGTACCGGGATTCGTACCCGAACTTGGGTGCTGCGGACACGTCGAAGTACACGTCGGGATGCTCGGCGTCCTCCACCCGGTAGGCCGCGCCCATCTCCAGCAGTCGCGCGACGGCACTCGACACTTCGTCCATGGCTTCGACCGCGCCGATGTAGTCCCGCGGGGCAAGGACCCGCAGAGCGGTCATGTCCTCGCGGAAAAGTTGGATCTGGCTCTCGGCGAGCTCGCGCCAGTCGATGGCGTCCCGCGCGGCCCGTTCCAGCAGCGGGTCATCGATGTCGGTGATGTTCTGCACGTAATGCACGCCGCGACCACCGTCCAGCCAGACCCGCTGCACCAGATCGAAGGCCAGGTAGGTGGCCGCATGCCCGAGATGCGTTGCGTCATAAGGGGTGATGCCGCACACGTAGATCGTGGCCGTCGGCCCTGGTGTAGTGGGACGCACCATGTCGGTGGCCGAGTCGTACAGCCAGAGCGGCCCGGACGTGCCAGGCAACGACGGGACGTGAGGTGAGGGCCAGGACAGCACCGGTCCACCCTAAACGCCGTCCGCCGCCGACCGGACCGGTCAGCCCGGCACACCGGGGATGACGTGCCGGTTCGCGTGCAGCAACGTCGCCTGCCAGCCGCGCAGGCCGCTACCACGCACACCGGACGGCGGTGACGAGGCGGGGAACATGATGTTGTCCCGGTCCGGGTGGTGCGGCAGGTTCAGCGCGTGGCCCAGTTCGTGCACCAGCACGGTGTCGTCATAGGTGTTGGGCTTGGTCCGGTCGAACAGCGAGGCCTGCACGATGACCCAGTCGGCGCTGATGCCCAGTGAGCACCCGGTCACCTTGCCGGCGATATCCCGGACGACGATCACCGTGATCGGGACGCCGATCGACACACCCGGGAGCGGCGCGGTGGCCGACACCCGGCGGTAGAACTCCGTGTGCCCCAACACGTCGTCCAGCAGCAGCCGGCGATTGGCGTGCGGCGCCAACGCGTGCGGCGGGGCGGGCTCGGGTTCGACGTGCACGCCGGCCAGCCGGACACGGACACCGGCGCCCGCGGTCAGCACCTCATCGGCCCGCTCGATCGAGCTGGTCAGTCGATCCTCGGCGGTCAGCGGGCGGCCCAGTCCGTCGGACAGGATGACCACCCGGACCCGCAGCGTGGCCGCCCCGATCCGTCGCCCGGTGACGGCGGCGTGCGCGGCCTCCCCTGCCCTGGCCACCCCGCTGGACACATCCAGGGTGGCGGCGCCGACGGCACGGGTCATCGCCCTGGTCACGCCCTTGACCGCTTTGACGGTGCCGGCCACCTGGGTTCCCGTGGCTCCCAGGATCACAGCGGCGGCCAGGGAATCGGGGTCCGGTGGCCCGGCGGGCGGGGGAAGGTCGGGTCGGCGGCCAGCGATTCGAGCCGTTCGCGCAGCACGTCCACCTCGTCCCGGGTCAGCAGAGCCGCCAATTCCTCCCCGAGGTCGGCATCGAGCTCGGTGAGCAGCCGCGCGACGCCGTCCACGACCGTCTCCGGCAGCGGGCGGCCGGCCCAGCCCCACAGGATCGTCCGGAGCTTGTCGTCGGTGTGGAAACACAACCCGTGGTCGACGCCGAGCACCCGTCCGTCGGGCAGCGGCAGCACGTGCGAGCCCTTGCGGTCGGCATTGTTGACGACCAGATCGAAGCCGGCCAGGGTGGCCAGCGCCGGTCGGTCGGCGTGCACCAACGCCACCGGCGAGCCCTCCTCGTCCACCGCCCGCAGCACCGGTAACCAGCCCTCCGGGACCCGCGCGACGCTCACCAGGTCAACGGCCTCGTCCGGGTTGGCGTCCTCGATCCAGCGCTGCACCATGCCAGGCCCGAACGGTCCGGAACGCAGCACCGTCAACGGAACGCAGTCCCAGCCCGCGGCC
>JBBQJM010000495.1:0-2943 GCA_038325895.1 Mycobacteriales bacterium | reverse complement strand
TCACCGCCGCAGATTCGCAGGGCGCTCCTGGCGATCCGGTGGTGATCGGGAGCACTGGTGGGTCCAGGCGGCCCGTGGGGGCCGTCGACTGGCTGTTGGTGCTGTGGGTCACCGCACTGGCCGGCTGGGCCGCGTTGCTGGGCGTCGTGTACCTGCCGCTGTACATCGGAACGATCCCGCTGCCGATCAGCGCGGCGATCGGCGTGGCGGCGATGTGGTGGGGCCCGCGCGCGTGTTACCGGCTGACCGGCTCGCTGCTGGCGGCCTTCCTGCCGGCCGTCGCCTGGTTCGGTGTGTCGGTGTGGCTGGTGCTCACCCGCAACGCGATCCTTGGCGGCGTGCCGTTCAGCGTCGCGACAGGTCAGTGGCGGGTGATGGTGCTGCTCGGGCTGGGCTCGCTGGCCGCGGCCGCATCTATCGGGTTGGTCTGGGGCGACCGGCTGAGAACCAGGCTCGCGAGCGAGCGGGCTGGCCCAGGTGTGCCGGATTCACCCGGCTGAGGTGAGGGTGGCAAGAACCACCATGGCCAGGCACCGTCCCGGTTCGGCGGATACCGCCGCGCGGGTAATACTTGTCCCTACTTGTCGGTCGCGATACTGGCGTGCCGACCCAAGCGTGGAGAACCAACGTGACATATGTGATCGCCCTGCCGTGTGTGGACGTCCTTGATCGCGCCTGCGTCGAAGAATGTCCCGTCGACTGCATCTACGAGGGTGGCCGGATGTTGTACATCCACCCCGACGAGTGCGTGGACTGCGGTGCCTGCGAACCGGTCTGTCCGGTGGAAGCGATCTTTTACGAGGACGACGTACCGGCCGAATGGGCCGACTACACCAGGGCGAACGTCGACTTCTTCGACGATCTCGGCTCGCCCGGTGGGGCGTCCAAGGTCGGCAAGATCAACAAGGACGATCCGCTAATCTCCGCGCTGCCCCCGATGGGGGAGGAGAACTGACCCGGGCCGCCGGCGACAGGTCGACCGGAGGGGCCGCACCGGCCACCGGCCGACCGTCCGGCAGTTCCATCGGGGGATCGAGTACCGGCCGCCGGTCGTCGAGCCCGGTCAGCCGGCTGCCGGATTTTCCCTGGGACAACCTGCTGCCGGCTCGTGACGTCGCCGCCTCGCATCCCGACGGCCTGGTTGACCTGTCGATCGGCACCCCGGTCGACCGGGTTCCATTGCCGGTGCGGACAGCCCTCGGCGACGCGTCGGAGGCTCCCGGCTATCCGACGGTGCACGGCACCGCCGCACTTCGCCGCGCCTACAGCGCCTGGCTGGGTCGGGCACACGGGGTGCCCGACCTGGACCCGATGAACGTGCTGCCGACAATCGGGTCCAAGGAGCTGGTGTCCTCGCTGCCGACGCAGCTGGGCATCGGCAAGGGCGACGTCGTCGTCATTCCCGAATTGGCGTACCCGACCTACGAGATCGGCGCGCTGATGGCCGGTGCGACGGTGTTGCGCGCCGACTCGCTCACCGCGATCGGCCCGGACCGGGTTGCGCTGATCTGGCTGAATTCGCCGTCCAACCCCACCGGGAAGGTGTTGCCGCCCGAACACCTGGCCAAGGTCGTCGGGTGGGCCCGCAGCCGCGGGACGATCGTCGCGTCTGACGAGTGCTACGTCGACCTGGGCTGGGAGTCGACCCCGGTGTCCGTGCTCCACCCGGACGTCAGCCACGGCGACCACACCGGGCTGCTGGCCGTTCACTCGTTGTCCAAGCGGTCGAACATGGCCGGCTATCGAGCGGGTTTCGTCAGCGGCGACCCCGCTCTGGTGGCCGGTTTGGTCGCACTCCGCCGCCATCTCGGCGCCATGGTGCCCTCGCCCATCCAGGCGGCGGCAGCGGCCGCGCTGGCCGACGACGGGCACGTGCTGGCGCAGCGCAGCCGTTACGGCAAGCGCCGGGAGATCCTGATGGACGCGCTGGAGGACGCCCGCGTGCAGGTGCAGTCGGAAGCCGGGCTGTACCTGTGGTGCACCAGGGGCGAGCCGGCCATGTCCTCGGTCGACTGGTTCGCCGAGCACGGCATCCTGGTTGCCCCGGGCACCGTGTACGGACCGGCGGGCGGGCAGCACTTCCGCGTGGCGCTCACGGCCACCGACGAGCGGATCGAATCCGCCGCGAAACGGCTCAGGGGGTCGGGGCGCCGCCGATAAACCGGAGAACGTCAGACGCGGAAGGCCTTCGCGCCTGCTGCCGCGGCCTTTTTCCAGGCCGCCGGGTAGGCGGCCCTGGCCGCGACCCGCCGCTCGTGACAGCCCTGGATCACCCGGCCGGCGGCGATGCCGGCGTGCGGATCACTGGATTCGTCCACCAGTTCGCGCAGCCGGTCCTCCAGCACGCAGGCGTCCTGGTGGTTGCCCAGCACCTCCTGGAGCTCGGCCAGCGCCTCGAGAAACGCTGCCACCGAACCCTTCTCGTGCAGCAGTTCGGCGGCGTAGCGGGCCCGTTTGCCATAGATCCGCAGTTCGTGCAGGTCGTCGTTCGGTGGGTCGTCGCCGTAATGCCGATGCAGCTTGCGGTGCGCCTTGTCCAGCGTCAGCCATTCCGAGGCG
Organism: Mycobacteriales bacterium; assembly: GCA_038325895.1. GTDB lineage: Bacteria > Actinomycetota > Actinomycetes > Mycobacteriales > Nakamurellaceae > Nakamurella. The sequence goes on along the minus strand of JBBQJM010000495.1, from coordinate 384 downwards.
GCCAACTCGTGCAGGTCCGCCCACGGATCGGCGACCGGAGGCTGCTGGGCGGCCTCCTGCAGTTCGGTGAGCAACTCGCTGTAGGACGGGTCGTCGAGTTCGGTGATCAACTGATCGCGGCCGGCGACCCGCTCACGGTCCAGGCGGATGATCAGGTGCTCGAGTGCCCCGGTGTCCGGATCGCCGAGCTTGGCGGCCTCATGGTGCAACTGCTGGATCATCACGTCGTGATCCCGGATGACGCCGAGCGTCCCGGCCAGCTCCTTGACGTCCTCCCGCAACCGGTCCGTCGCGGTGCGGTCCAGCGCCGGACGGGCAGCCTTCAGGTACGCGCGCAGCCTGCGGGTGGCCACCCGCATCTTGTGCACGTCCTCGATGTCGCCG
>JBBQJM010000494.1:0-2944 GCA_038325895.1 Mycobacteriales bacterium | reverse complement strand
GTCGAATCTCAGTGGGTGCGCCATCACGCGCCGACACCAGGTGCGAGCCCACTGGTCGCGCTGCCACGCGAGTGGTCCAGGAAGCCGAACCGACACGCGGCCGGTGGGTTCCCGCGACCCCACGGCACTGTAGCGTCGGCGGCTCCCGGGCCGATCAGGGCGGGAGCCAACGGCGCGACCGGTGGCACCGGCAGACAACATTCCTCGGGAGAAGTTCCGCACCAAGTTGATCAAGTTCGTCGCGCGGACCGTCGGTCTCGCGGCGGTGGCATGGGCGCTGGTCCTCTTCGGTTCTGCGCTCACCGGGGTCCTGCAGTGGGTGCTCGTCGGCGCCGGGGTGGCGTTGCTGATCGGTCTCGGTCTGTACGGCAGCGCCTTGTCCGGCCAGACGCGGCGAAAGCTGGGTCCGCTGCCCCTCGGCGAGCCGCGTCGCGGCCTGGACGCCTTGCCCTTGACGAAGGAGTGGCACGAGCAACGCTCGGCGCATTCGGAGCAACGCTCGGCGCATTCGGTGCGACGGGCGGGCGGACCTGCTGACAACTCGCGTCCTGACCTTCGCATCAGCAGGCCGGCGCCTGGCGGGCGGCATCCCGCCAGGTGGGTCGGCCGTCCTCGATGCCCGGGCCACGCCCGTCAGGTCGGCGCGGGATCGAGGTGACCGGGGTGTAGGAACGACACATGAGCCCAGCCGACGTCGTCCCCGAGGTGCTCTGGCAGCCCGGGCCCGATCGGATCGACCGAGCCCGCATCACCGACTTCGCCGAGTTCGTCGCTGGTCGCACCGGACTGAACCTGCCGGATTACCAGACGCTCTGGGAGTACTCGACCACTGACGTCGGCGAGTTCTGGTCCGCGCTGGCGGAGTACTTCGGGGTGCGATGGCATTCGCGGCCGCACCGGGCGCTGGCCGCCGAGATCATGCCGGGCGCCGACTGGTTCCCCGGCGGGACGCTGAACTACGCAGAACACGCGCTGACCGGTGCGGACGACGAGTTGGCGGTGATCAACGTCCGGGAGGACGGCCCCGAGGAGCTGATCACCCTCGGCGACCTGCGCGGCCGGGTCGGTGCGGCCCAGGCAGGGCTCCGCCGGATGGGCGTTGCCGTCGGCGACCGGGTGGTGGCGTTGGCGCCCAACGGGGTGCACGCGCTGGTCGGGTTCCTGGCGACCTCGGCCCTGGGCGCTGTGTGGTCCTCCTGCTCGCCCGACTTCGGCCCCGGTTCGGTGATCGATCGGTTCACCCAGATCTCGCCCACGGTGCTCATCGCCGTCGACGGATACCGTTACGGTGGCAAGGCTTTCGACGTCGGCGCGACGGTCAGCAAGCTGCGAGCCGCGCTGCCGGGGCTCTCCGGGGCGGTGCACATCCCGGTGCTGGGTTCGCCGACACCTGACGGCATGACCACTTGGGACGAACTGACCGGGGAGCCCGCCGAGCCAGCGGACGTGGAGTACATCCCGGTCCCGTTCTCCGCACCGCTGTGGGTGCTCTACTCCTCCGGCACCACCGGGCTGCCCAAACCGATCGTTCAGTCGGTCGGCGGGATTCTCCTCGAGACCCTGAAAACCGCTGGCCTGCAAGCGGATCTCGGTCCGGGCGACCGCTTCTTCTGGTACACCACCACCGGCTGGATGATGTGGAACTACCTCGTCGGCGGCCTTCTGGTGGGAGCGACCATCGTGCTGTTCGACGGCAGCCCCGGCTACCCCGACCTAATGACGCTCTGGCGCCTGGTCGAACGTCACCGGATCAGTTACTTCGGCACCTCAGCGACCTTCGTTGCGTCCTGTCGCAAAGGCGAGCTGACGCCGGCGGCCATACTGGACCTGACCTCGCTGCGCACCATCGGCTCGACCGGATCGCCGCTGGGTACCGACGGTTTCCGGTGGATCCACGACGCGATCGGGTCGGACATCCAGATCGCCTCGGTGTCCGGCGGTACCGACCTGTGCACGGCGGTGGTCGGGGCCGCCCCGAACGTGCCGGTGTGGATGGGAGAGATCTCCTGCCGGGCGTTGGGGGCCAAGGTCGAGGCTTACTCCCCGGGCGGCGAGCCGCTGATCAACGAGGTCGGCGAGCTGGTGATCACCGCGCCGATGCCGTCGATGCCGGTGTTCTTCTGGGGTGACGACGACGGCACCCGGCTGCACGACGCCTACTTCGCCGACTACCCCGGAATCTGGCGGCACGGCGACTGGATCCGGATCACCTCCCGCGGGTCGTGCGTGATCGAGGGACGCTCAGATGCCACGCTGAATCGAGGCGGCGTGCGGATGGGTACGGCCGAGTTCTATCGCGTGGCGGAGTCGGTGCCGGAAGTGGTGGATTCGATGGTGGTGGACACTTCCAGCTCCGCCGGTGAGGGAGACCTGCTGTTGTTCGTGGTGCTGGATCCGGCGGCTGACCTCGAAGGGGTCACGCCCAAATTGCGGGCGTTGATCCGATCGGAGTTGTCCCCGCGGCATGTCCCCGGTGCGGTCGTTTCTGTCCCGGTCATACCGCGGACCCTGAACGGAAAGAAGTGCGAGGTGCCGGTGAAGCGGATCCTGGCCGGCGCGGCCGTGGAAACGGTGGTCTCCCGGGATGCGCTGGCCGACCCGGCTGGTTTCGATTCTTTCCTGGAGGCCGCGCGGTCCGCGGTCCTGGCGGCGGAGCGCCGGTGATCCGTGCGTGTCTCGCCGCCGTGAGACTGCCGGTCGGTGGGGCGGTCGGCTCGGTCATCGGTTCAAGGAGCGGAGCCCTGCTCGCTGCCGCGGCGCTGCTGGTGTTGGCCGGCTGCGGTACCGGGACGCTGGCGACGTCGGACACCACGCCGCCCGGAGGGTCGGCGTCGGCGTCCGCGCAGTCCTCCGCAGCCGGGCCGACGCTGGTCGTCACGGGGCCCTAACTGCCGCACCCGTCGTCGGCTGCGGAGGCTCCGGTGCCGCCCGCGGCCGAGGCACC
>JBBQJM010000493.1:0-2949 GCA_038325895.1 Mycobacteriales bacterium | reverse complement strand
CGCGAGCGATTGCGCACCGCCGGTGGCGTCCTGCTCCACCGCGATCAGGCAGGGCACGCCCTTGCCGTCGACGAACTCCCGCCGTACCAGATGCCCGGGACCCTTCGGCGCAATCATGATCACGTCCACATCCGGCGGCGGCTTGACGTAGCCGAACCGGATGTTGAAGCCGTGCCCGAAGGCCAGCGCCTTGCCTGCGGTCAGGTGCGGTTCGATCGCTTCCGCATACACGTGCCGCTGCACGTGGTCCGGGGTCAGGATCATGATGACATCTGATTCAGCAGCTGCCTCGGCGACCGAAACCACGCGCAGACCCTGGTCGGTGGCCTTCCCGCGCGACTTGGAACCCTCTGGCAGCCCTACCCGGACGTCAACGCCCGAATCCCGCAGGCTCAGCGAGTGCGCGTGACCCTGCGAGCCGTACCCGATGACGGCGACCTTGCGCCCCTGGACGATCGACAGATCGGCGTCGTCGTCGTAGAAGATCTCCGCGGCCATGAACTCCTGCTTTCTCGATGGTGTCCTGCGGCCGGCCACCGACCTCAGGTGGGCCGGACGGTCGTTGTCCGGCGGGTGGTTCTGTGTCGATCGGGTCGATCGGGTCGATCGGGGTGGTGCTGCGGTGGTGAGGGACGGTGAGCTCGTCGAGCCGCGTTCCCGGACTGCCCGCTGGGCGACTAGTCTGCCCTGCTCGCAGACGAGGTGATGGACCGCGGTCCGCGACCGAGCGCGACCAGGCCCGACTGCACCAGCTCGCGCACCCCGAACGGCTCCAGCATCTTCGTCAACGCCTCGAGTTTGTCGCTCGTACCCGTGGCCTCGACGGTCACCGAATCCGGCGCGACGTCGATGATGTGCGCCCGGAACATGTCCACGATCGAGACGATCTGCGCGCGGGCATTGGCGTCCGAACGCAGTTTGATCAGCAGCAACTCGCGCTGCACGGCAGCGGTCGGCGCCAGCTCCACGATCTTGAGCACGTTGATCAGCTTGTTGAGTTGCTTGGTCACCTGCTCCAGCGGCAGCCCCTCGACCGCCACCACGATGGTCATCCGCGACACGTCGGGATTCTCGGTCGGGCCTACCGCCAGCGAGTGGATGTTGAATCCGCGGCGGGAGAACAGCGACGACACCCGGGCCAGCACACCGGGTTTGTTCTCGACCAGGACCGACAGCGTGTGGCGCGTCACTGCGACTTCACTCCTTGAACTTCTGTCCGTACTGCTGCCAGTGGTGCCGATGAGTGTTGCTGCTAGCGGTGACGCGGTCCGCACCGCGCTCGCTCCCGGGAACGACGCACCAGGCCTGGAGCATCCCGTCCCTCGATCAGTGGCCCGATCAGTGGCCCGATCAGTGGCGAGAAGTCCTCGCCACCAACCGGTGTCGCTCGGCTCGCCGGCTATTCCTCGAAAAGCGGCCGGATGTCGCGGGCCGCCATGATCTGGTCGTTGCCGGTGCCGGCGGCCACCATCGGCCAGACCTGCGCGTCCTTGCCGACCACGAAGTCGATGACGACCGGCCGGTCGTTCACCGCCATCGCCGCTTCGATCGTGCGGTCGACCTCTTCCTTGGACTCACACCGCAGGCCCAGGCAGCCGTAGGCCTCGGCCAGCAGCTTGAAGTCCGGGATGTGGTGTTTATGGGTGCCCAGATCGGTCTGCGAGTAGCGCTCTCCGTAGAACAGCGTCTGCCACTGCCGGACCATGCCCAGGTTGCCGTTGTTGATGATCGCGACCTTGATCGGGATGTTCTCGATCGCGCAGGTGGCCAGTTCCTGGTTGGTCATCTGGAAGCAGCCGTCACCGTCGATCGCCCAGACCACGGCGTCCGGGCAGCCCATCTTCGCGCCCATCGCCGCCGGCACCGCGTAACCCATGGTGCCGAGACCCCCTGAGTTGAGCCAGGTTCCTGGCTTCTCGTACGAGATGAACTGCGCCGCCCACATCTGGTGCTGGCCGACGCCCGCGGCGTAGATCGCGTCCGGTCCGGCGATCTTGCCGAGGCGCTCGATGACGTACTGCGGGGATAACGACCCATCGGGGGGCCAGTCGTAGCCGAGCGGGAACGTCTCCCGCAGGTCGTCGAGTTCGGCCCACCACGCAGTCAGGTCGGCGACCACCCCGGCCGCTTGTTCCAAGCCGACTGCGGTGATCAGTTCGGTGATGACCTCTAGGGCGTCACCGACGATCGGCACGTCGGCGACCCGGTTCTTGCCGATCTCGGCCGGGTCGATGTCGGCGTGGATGACCGTCGCGCCCGGCGCGAAGGTGGAGAGCTGGCCGGTGACCCGGTCGTCGAATCGGGCACCCAGCGCGACGATGACGTCGGCGCGCTGCATGGCCCCCACCGCCGCCACGGTGCCGTGCATCCCCGGCATCCCCAGGTGCTGGAGGTGCGAGTCGGGGAAGGCGCCGCGGGCCATGAGCGTGGTGACGACCGGAATCCCGGTCAGCTCGGCCAGTTGCCGAAGGGCATCGGTCGCCCGCGCCTTCAGCACCCCACCGCCCACATAGAGCACCGGTCGCCGCGCCGAGGCGATCAGCTTGGCGGCGGCGGTGATCTGCCCCGAATGCGGCCGCATGGTCGGCCGGTATCCGGGGAGGTGGAGGTCCTGCGGCCAGACGAAGGTGGTCTCCGACTGCAGAACGTCCTTCGGAATGTCCACCAGCACCGGGCCGGGTCGGCCCGTGGATGCCAGGTGAAACGCGGCAGCGATCGTTTGTGGGATCTCTGCCGGGTCCGTGACGAGGAAATTGTGTTTCGTGATCGGCATGGTGATTCCGCAGATGTCGGCCTCCTGGAAGCCGTCCGTGCCGATCATCGGCCGGCCGACCTGCCCGGTGATGGCAACCAGCGGCACCGAGTCCATGTGCGCATCCGCGATCGGGGGGACCAGGTTGGTGGCGCCCGGCCCCGAGGTGGCCATGCAGACGCCGACCTTCCCGGACG
>JBBQJM010000492.1:0-2955 GCA_038325895.1 Mycobacteriales bacterium | reverse complement strand
ACCCGGGGGCCGTGCCGCCAGTGGTGGACCCGCAGGCCGCGCTGGCGCGGGGCGGGCGGCCGGTCGAGGCCTGACGTTCGGGCTCGGTGCGTCTCGGGGCCGGGACGGGCCGCCGGGGCGCGCGCGGGTGGCGCGCTTTGTGCAGGGATGGACCGGGTTCGGCTCACTGGGCGTCCGTTTCGTGACTGGGCGCCGGTTTTCATGACCGGGCGCCAACTTGTTCCGGCGCCGTGTCCTCATTACCGGCGCCAAGTGGGCGTGGCGCGGGCCGCCGAGGTCGTCGGGCGCTACCGATTGGCCGTGACGCGCGGAGAAGCCGGCCCCGCGCCTGCGTCCCGAGATCCGCGATCCGTCGCCGACCACCGGTCACCGACCCGCCGAGGCCGCGTCACACCCGATCGATCGCGTCCCGCAGCGCGGTGTAGGACGCCACCAGCAGCCGCCGCTCCTGCGCGAGCAGCGGGTCATCGAGATCGCATCCGGCGGCGACCCAACGGTCGGAGCAGTCCATGGCCTCCACCCGCAGCCGGGCGGCGTCCCGCACGGTGGCGTCCGGGACCTGATAGACGTACCCGTACAGCTCGACCAGCGCCGCAGTCAGGTCGTCCTCGGTGACGTCGTCCGCATGCTGATGCATCCGGTGGACACGCCACCATTCGACCTCGAGCCGCCCGGCCCGGACCGGGTCCAGGTGCGGATGCCCGTCGCCGAAGACCAACGCATAGAACCTGCGCATCTGGTCGCGGGCGCCGTCCGGGTTGTTGTCCGGATAGGGCGCCCACAGCTGATTCGCCCGCAGCACGTACCAGGCCCCGTGCAGGGTCCGGCGGCGCCCCATGCCGAACCCGGCGTCCACCATTCCGATGGCCGCGCGCAGGAACGGCACCCAATCCCGGCGGTAGTACGCAGCCCAGGCATCGCACTCCCGACGACCGACGAGCACCGGGTCGAAGCCTCGAGTGGATGTGCGCGTCGGTGTGCGCGTCGGTGTGCGCGTCGGTGTGCTCGTCGGTGTGCGCGTCGGTGTGCTCGTCGATGCGCGCGTCGATGCGCCGGTCGAAGTTGTGGACATTCAGGCCTCCGTGGCGGTACAGGAATCCGATGGTGCTCTTACGCTGTTCGGAGCGCCAGCCCCACCGGACGGCGGGTCCAGCACGACATTCCGTAGCGGCGCCGCCGAACCACCGGCGGTCCGGCTCCGAAGGACGGACATGGTGCAGATGGTGACAAGGGACGATCGCACCGTCGCGAACGTGCTCGATGCCATGCAGCGGCGGATCGACGACATCCCGCCCGCGTTCGCGCACCGGCGGGTCTTCGCCGAGACCTACTTGCGCACCACGAGGGCAGTCGGGACCGCCATCGACGACGCCCGTTTCGAGGACCCGCACTGGGTGCAGCGGTGGGACGTCGTGTTCGCCGACCTGTATCTGCGGGCCTATGACGCCTACAGTGCCGACACAGCCGACACCGCCGGCTCGGCCCGGGTGCCCCGGCCCTGGCGGCTGGCCTTCGACGCTCCCGCCGACCTGCCACCGCTGCGGCACGTCCTGCTGGGCATCAACGCGCACGTCAACTATGACCTGCCGCAGGCGCTGCTGGCGGTGATCAGCGACGACGACTTCGCCGACCCGGTGCTGATGGCGCGGCGCCGGCGCGACCACGAGCGGATCGATGCGGTGCTCGCGTCCCGGGTGGCGGCGGAGGACGACGCGTTGGGTCCGCGCAGCCTGCTGGACCGGGTCCTCGACCCGCTGAACCGGCTCGGCTCCAAGCGCTTCCTGCGGGAAGCGCGGCAGAAGGTGTGGCTGAACGTCGAGCAGTTGCAACTGTCCAGGCTCGCCGGCCCGGAGCGGTACCGCGGCAGGCTGGCCGAACTCGAGGTGCTCAGCGCCGCGAAGATCGCCGATCTGCTGACACCCGGGCAGGTCGTGCTCCGGCTGGCGGTGTCCGGGTTCGGGGTCGTTCTTCCACCTGACTGAGCCCCAGAGTGAGCGCGCCCACCCGGTTCATCCGCCGTGCGCACTGCCCCGGAGTGATCCCGGAGCGAGCCAGAGTGAGCACCGCTCGCGACGGCCGGCACGAACGGGATTGGCCCGGTCCGGGGCGTCCACGGTCCCCTCCGGCCGGCCACCCGTGGTGACGGTGCCGTGCGCGGGAAGCGGATGTTGGAACCGAACACGGACGCCCCAACCATTAGCCTGACGTCATGTGCGGCATCGTCGGCTACACCGGACCCCATCAAGCGCTCCCCCTGGTGCTCGAGGGGTTGCGCCGGCTCGAATATCGCGGCTACGACTCCGCGGGGGTGGCGGTCCTTGACGGTGAGGGTGGCCTGGCCATCGCGAAGAAGGCCGGCGTCCTGGGCAACCTCGAGCACTTCATCGACAGCGGCGACGTTGCGCTGGCCGGGTTCACCGGCATGGGCCACACCCGGTGGGCCACCCACGGCGGCCCGACCGATCGCAACGCCCACCCGCACACCGACTCCAGCGGCCGGGTCGCGGTCATCCACAACGGCATCATCGAGAATTTCGTCGTCCTCCGGAAGGACCTCGAGTCGCGCGGGATCGAGATGCGCAGCGACACCGACACCGAGGTCGTCGCGCACCTGCTGGGACAGGCGTTCGACCATGGCCCGACGGCCGGCGACCTGCCGGCCAGCATGGCCGCCGTCTGCCGCGGTCTGGACGGTGCGTTCACGCTGGTCGCGGCGCATGCGGATGTGCCGAACATGCTGGTTGCCGCCCGGCGGAACTCACCGTTGGTGATCGGCGTCGGCGAGGGCGAGATGTTCGTGGCCAGCGACGTCGCTGCCTTCATCGCGCACACCCGGGAGGCCGTCGAGCTCGGCCAGGACCAGCTCGTGGTGATCACCCCACACGGCTACGAGGTCACCTCGTTCAGCGGGCACGACGCGGAGTACAAGGCCTTCCACGTGGACTGGGACCTCTC
>JBBQJM010000491.1:0-2992 GCA_038325895.1 Mycobacteriales bacterium | reverse complement strand
CGTAGGCCTGGTGCCCCTTGCCGACCTCCTCGCGCACCCGCTCCCAGGCACGGTCCAGCCAGGCCGGCTTGTCCGCGGCCGGCACCACCGTGGTGGAGATCGGCGACCTGCCCTTGGGCAGTTCGGACAGGATCGAGGTGTCCAGGTCGCCATAGACCGTCATCGCGACGGTCCGCGGGATCGGGGTCGCCGTCATCACCAGTACGTGCGGCGGGTTGCCCTCCGAGTGTCGGGTGCGCAGCGCGTGCCGCTGCTCGACGCCGAAGCGGTGCTGCTCGTCGACGACGATCAGCCCGAGGTTGCCGAAGAACACTCCTTCGGAGAGCAGGGCATGCGTGCCGACCGCGATACCCGGTTCACCGGACGCGATGGCCAGCAAGGCCTTTCGTCGTGCACCTGCGGACAACGACCCCGTCAGCAGGGTGATGGCGGTCGCCTCCGGCGGCGCGCCCAGCTCGCCACCGCGGCCCAGCGGGCCGAGCACTTCGCGCAGCGACCGGGCGTGCTGGGCGGCCAGCACCTCGGTGGGCGCGAGCATGACGGCCTGCCGTCCCGAGTCCAGTACCTGCAGCATGGCGCGCAGCGCGACAACGGTCTTGCCGGAACCGACCTCGCCCTGCAGCAGCCGGTTCATCGGGTGAATAGTGGCCAGATCGGTGGCGATGATCTCGCCGACGAGTTGCTGGCCGATCGTCAACGCGAACGGCAGGTTCCGGTCGAACTCGTCGAGCAGGCCGCCGTCGATCCGCGGGCACGGTTCGGCGGGAAAGCGGCGTGCGTCGGCCCGGCGGCGGGCCAACACCAGCTGGATGGCCAGCGCCTCGTCGTAGCGCAACCGTCGCTGCGCGGCCTCCAGGTGCTGCTGGGTGCGTGGCCGGTGGATGTCGCGCAGCGCGGTGCCGAGATCCACCAGTCCGTGCCCCGCCTGCAGTACCTCCGGTACCGGATCCACGACGTCGCCCAGCACGTCCAGCACCGTGCGGATGCAGCGCTGCACCAGGGCCTGGGTCAAACCCTCGACCAGCGGATACACCGGGATCACCCCACCGGGGAATGACTCGATGATCTCGATGGCGGACGCGCCCTTGTCCTTCTCGGCCTGACCGTCGGCGGCGCCCCCACCCATCCCGTCTCCGTTTCCCCGGCCGTCGTCGAGGATCGCGACCGACGGGGAACTCATCTGCAGCTTCCCGTTGAACAGGCTGACCTTGCCGGAGAACATCGCGTCGGCGCCCGGGCGCAGCTGCTTGGACCAGTGCCGCTGGTTGAAGAAGGTGCAGGTGAGTTTGCTGTGGCCGTCCGCGATCACGATGTTGGTGATGTGGCTGACGCCGCGTTTGCCGCCTGCGCGAGAGCGGTTGCGGGCGTACCCCAGTTCGCGCTCCTCGATGGTGAGCACCTTCGCCCAAACGGTCGCACGCTCGCCGACGACCAACTCGGCAAGATCGGTGAGCTTGCCGCGTTGGTCGTACTTGCGGGGGTAGTAGCGGAGCAGATCACCGACCGTGCGGACCTCGATCCGCTCGGCCAGCTTCGCGGCGGTTCGCCCGCCGACCACCCTGTCCAAGGTGCTGGTCAGGTCGATCTTGTCCATGAGCCCCTCCGCCGGCAAAGGCTGTCGGTCCATCTTGACGGTCCACCCCGACAGTCCGCCGCCCGGCACGCCAGCGGCGCTGCGCAGTCACCGGCTCGAGTAGCCGCTCGAGTCGGCCGCTCAAGTCAGCCGCTCGAGTCAGCCGCGGTCGGTGATCTGCAGGTCGAAGGCGGTGCCGTAGGCATAGACCTGACCGACCACCTCGCCCGGACGGTCGGTGTGCACATGGAACGTGTACCAGGACCCGTCGCCGGACACCCACACCGCAACCTCGTCGGCCAGCCCGCGCAGCTCGGTGGCCAGGGAGCGGGCGCTGCCCCGTTCCACCCCGATCTGAAAGGTGATCTCCGCCGGGAATATATGACCCGCGTTCGCGCCGGGTCCTGCCCCGCAACTGGCCGGTTCGGCGGCCGGTTCGGGCTCCCTGGTGACGTGTTCCAGCGCCACCAGCAGCAACCCGACGAGCGCCCGGACCCGGTAGTCAGCCTGCTCCTGCGCGTTCTCCGGCAGACCCACCCGCCAGCCACGGGCCACGCCCGCGGCAGCACCTGCGATCTGATGCAGGTCCGCGCCGTCGACCACGAGTTCCGCCGCGCTGAGCCCGGCAAGCCGGGCCGATTCCGCCGCCGTCGGTTCCGGCGCGCCGGACGGGCCCGCCGGCCGGTAGGCGGTGGTGACGAACTCGCTGTACAGCGCGGCCGCTCCCGCATTCAGCCCGGCGACCAGCGCCAACGATCCCGGATCGCCGATCGGCTCGCCGCCGGACGTGTCGTCCACGTCCGCCCCGGCCAACGTTCGGCGCGTCTCGGCGACGCCGGCAGCGACCGCAGCGAGGTAGCTCCGCAGCATCCGCGCCGCCAGTTCGGTCGGCCGGGTAACGGTCGATTCCCGATGGGGGTCTTGGGCGTACTCATCGGCGGAATCCTGATCGGATTCCTGCTCGGATTCCTGGGACAGCCCGATCGCGGCCCGCAACTCCTGCTGGCCGGCGAGGATGACGGCGGATTCCTCGCCGGTGGGGCGGATCCCCCAGAACGGCATCAGCGGTTGAGCTGAGTCCAGGGCACGGCCGAACCAGAGGTCGACCAACGCGGCGTCGAAGGACGTCATGGCGTCCATGGTGCACCCGGGGGCACCAACGGCTCGTGCGGCCTGCCCGAGATCGATTTTGCTGGCGCGCGCGGACCGGACTCACTCATCGCGCGACGATCGGGCGGTTATTTGGTGCCAAGTGCGCCTGTCAGTACTCTGGTGGGGTTGCCCGGCGCACGCCGGGCCTTCTCAAGCTTGCTCTGGTCGGCCCGATGGCCGATCGCACTACATCGATAGGGGTGTTCGGCGTGGCTGCCGTGTGTGACGTGTGTGGCAAGGGTCCCGGTTTCGGGATGAACGTATCCC
>JBBQJM010000490.1:0-3008 GCA_038325895.1 Mycobacteriales bacterium | reverse complement strand
TCGCGATCTGCGTGCCGCTGCTGGTGCTTGCCCGGATCATGGTCGGCCGGCGGTGGACCGCCAGCATGGTGGTCGGCGCTTACGTCACCTACCGCTGCCTGATCTGGCCGCTGCTGACGTTCACCATCTTCCCGCCCAGCGTCGTGCCGTTCTGGTTGTTGGTGGTGGGGGTGTGCGTCGACGCGGTCTTCCTGCTCCGGGCGAACGCCTACCTGCGTGCCGTCGTCGGCGCCGTCGTTGTCTCGGTGGCCGGCTACGGAGCGATGTGGCTACAGACGGTCGTGCTGTCCACGCCGATCGACCTGGCGGATCGGACGATCGAGCAGCAGCGGCAGGCGTTCGAGTCCGGCGAGTCGCTGCACATGGTGCCGATTGCCTGGACGTCGATCTGGCTCGCCGGCGCCGGCCTGCTGCTGACCTGGGCCGGCGTCACCCTGCTGGCCGACCGGACGTTCGGGCTGGCCACGCCGCGACCGCCCACCCCGACGATCCGGTACGAGACCGAGCCGGCGCGTGACGCCCGAGGTGCGTTGGACGGCTGGGCCAACTCGGATCGGGACGCCGCCACCCCCTCCCGCTGACCCCTCGACAGCGCCGACCCCCTCGACAGCGCGGATCAAGATCGCCAGCGCGGACCCCTCGACAGCGCGGATCAAGATCGCCAGCGCGCACGAACGTCGCGGTTGTGGGACTGGAGTGGCCCAAGTCGCCTTATTCATCCGCGCCTGCGTATTTGATCCGCGCCGTGGAGGGGGTGCGCCGGCGGCGGGTGGGGGCCTTACCCTCGGCGGATGACGGCCATCCCCACCCCCGCCCTGGTGGTGCTGGTCGGGCCGTCCGGGTCCGGCAAGACCACCTGGGCCCGGCATCGCTTCGCCGCCAACGAGATCGTTTCCTCCGACGCGTTGCGGGCGGTGGTCGGCAGCGGACAGGGGGACCTGGACGCCTCCGACGACGCCTTCGCCATCCTTGACGCCGTCGTCGCCGCCCGCACCCGGCGCGGGCTGACCACCGTCATCGACACCCTCGGGCTCGACCCGGCGCGTCGGGCCGCCGCGGTGGCGATCGGCCGAGCGGCGCGACTCCCGGTTGTCGCGGTGCGATTCGTCACCGCCCTCGACCTGTGCCGGCGGCGGAACCGCCTGCGGGACCGGCCGGTCCCGGCTCCGGTGCTCACCGCGCAGTTCCGCAAGGCATCCGATGCCGACCTGGCCGCCGACGGATTCGACCTGATCACCGTCGCAGAGCCCGAGTCGGTCCCGGAACCGGCGCACGCCCCGGGAGGGAGCGCGGCCGCCGCCGCGCAACGGGACCGGCCGGCGGGGCTCCGGTTCGCCCTGCAGATCTCGGCATTCCCCTGGGGAACGGAACCCACACGGCCACGCCAATGGCTCGCCGACGTCGCGACAACCGCCGAACAGGCCGGGTTTGCCGGCATCGCCGTCATGGACCACCTCCTGCAGATACCGCAGGTCGGTCGCGTCTGGGACCCGATCCCGGAGGCCTACGTCACCCTCGGGTACCTGGCCGGCATCACCGAACGCCTCGAGCTCGGCGCACTCGTCACGCCGGTGACGTTCAGGTCCGCACCGTTGCTCGCCAAGATCGTCGCCAGCCTGGACGCGGTGTCCGGCGGGCGTGCATTCTGCGGATTGGGCGCCGGGTGGTACGTCCGTGAACACGCCGCCTACGACGTGCCGTTCCCCGACGCGAGAACGCGGCTCGACGCGCTCGTGGAAACCATCGGCACGCTGCGGGCCTTCTGGGGGCCGGGCACGAAACCGCACGGACGATCGCCGGAGACCACCTGCTATCCGCGCCCCGGCCGGGTGCCGATCATCGTCGGCGGCAGCGGCGAACACCGCACGTTGCGGATCGCGGCGGAGCTGGCGGACGGCTGCAACCTCAGCTCGTCCCTGGCGGTGCTCGACCACAAGCTCACCGTGCTGCGCGGCCACCTGGAACGCGCCGGACGGACGATCGACGACCTGGAAGTGACCGTGCTCGACCTGCCGATCGTCGGCAACGACCCGGACCAGGTGAGTCAGCTGGTGGAGGCACACCGGGGCAGAACCTCGGCCAAGGCCTACGCCGCAGCCCACCACGCGGGGACGGTGGATCAGCAGATCGGGCGGTACCGGCTGCTGGCGGACCGCGGGGTGCAGACGGTGTTCGTCAGCCTGCCGGACCTGACCGGGCCTGCCGAGATCGAGCGGTTCGCACCGATCGTGCAGGCGTTCAGCGGGTGATCCGGCTCGGCGGTCGGGATTCGCGCCACGCCCTCAGAACGAGGTGACGGGTACCCGGGTGAGCACCACAGCGACGGCGAAGGCCAGCGCCAGCACGATCAGCTCCCAGCCACACCACACCGCGACCGCGGTCCGGCGCCCAGCGGCAATCCGTGGCAGCAGTCGCGTGCGCACCACGACGGCCAGTGCGGCAATCACCACGATCAGCACCGCCTTCGTCAGCAGCAGTACTCCGTAGCGCGTCATCCACAGCGAGGACGGGAGCGAGGTGACGGGCGAGAGTGCCAGCTCCACCACCCCGTTGAACAACCCGGTCGCCCCGACCAGGAACACGCACCAGGTCGCCAGCCTCGAATACCTCGGCAGGGCGATCGCCAGCAGGTCCGGACGGCGGCTCAGGAAAACGATCACGGCGCCCAGCGCCCCCGCCCACGCTGTCGCCGCCACGACATGCAACTCCATCGAAACCATGCCGAGGTCGTGATAGATCCAGTTCGACGCATGACCGGTCAGCGGCAACGGCAACAGCCCGAACAGTGCAACACCGGCGCGCAGTTCGGCCGGGACGCTCTCGCCGTGCCGGATCGTCAGCCAGCCGAGCCCGACCGAAACCAGCCCGCAGCCGGCGGACAGCAACAGTCCTTTGCCCGCCGGAATGTTCGACAGGTAACTCCAGATCGCGCGTGGCGACGGGACCGCCCGGGGCTGAAGCTCGGCCGTCAGCAGCACGATCGAGACCAGCGCCGCGACCGTCCAGAG
>JBBQJM010000489.1:0-3040 GCA_038325895.1 Mycobacteriales bacterium | reverse complement strand
AAGGTCGCGCTGGTCGTGGAATCCGGTGACGCCCGCGAGGTCCACCACGTCGCGCTGTTGCTCGGCTACGGCGCCGGCGCGGTCAACCCGTACCTGGTGCTGGAGAGCGCCGAGGACCTGTCCCGGCACGGCCTGATCGGTGACGTCAGCCCGGCGAAGGCGATCAAGAACACGGTGTACGCGCTGGGCAAGGGCGTGCTCAAGGTGATGAGCAAGATGGGCATATCCACCGTCGGCTCCTACCGCGCCGCGCAGGTCTTCGCCGTGTTCGGCATCGACCAGCCGGTGCTCGACGAGTACTTCACCGGCAGCACCACCCGCACCGGCGGCAGCGGGCTGGAGACCATCGCCTCGGATGTGGCCATCCGGCACGCGCTGGCCTTCGTGCCCAACCCGCGGGCCCTGGAGCATCGCGGACTGGAGATCGGCGGCCAGTACCAGTGGCGCCGCGAGGGTGAGATCCACCTGTTCAACCCGGAGACCGTCTACCTGCTGCAGCACGCCACCCGCAGCAAGCAGCAGACCGTGTTCCGTCGGTACACCGAGGCCGTCGACGAGCTGTCCCGCAAGGGCGGCACGCTACGCGGGCTGTTCGAGCTCCGCACTGATCAACGCGCGAGCGTTCCTTTGGAGGAGGTCGAGCCGGCCGGCGAGATCGTCAAGCGGTTCGTCACCGGGGCGATGTCGTATGGCTCCATCTCCGTCGAGGCGCACACCACGCTGGCCATAGCGATGAACCGGCTGGGCGGCAAGTCGAACACCGGCGAGGGCGGTGAAGATGTCGACCGGCTGCTCGACCCGGCGCGCCGGTCCGCGATCAAGCAGGTCGCCTCCGGCCGGTTCGGGGTGACCAGCGCCTACCTGGTGAACGCCAGGGAGATCCAGATCAAGATGGCGCAGGGCGCCAAGCCCGGCGAGGGCGGCCAGCTGCCCGGCAACAAGGTCTACCCATGGATCGCCCAGACCCGGCACGCCACCGCCGGTGTCGGGCTGATCTCGCCGCCGCCGCACCACGACATCTACTCCATCGAGGATCTCAAGCAACTGATCCACGATCTTCGTAACGCCAACCCGGCCGCCGACGTGTCGGTCAAGCTGGTGTCCACCCCTGGCGTCGGCACCGTCGCCGCCGGCGTCACCAAGGCGCATGCCGACAAGGTCATCGTCGCCGGGCACGACGGCGGCACCGGCGCGGCCGCCCTCACCTCGCTCAAGCACGCCGGTCAGCCGTGGGAGCTGGGGCTGTCCGAGACGCAGCAGACTCTGCGGCTGAATCGGCTGCGGGAGCAGGACAAGGTCCAGGTGGACGGGGGGCTGAAGACACCGCGTGATGTGGTCGTCGCGATGCTGCTCGGCGCCGAGGAGTACGGCTTCTCCACTGCTCCGCTGATCGTGGCCGGCTGCGTGATGATGCGGGTCTGCCACCTCGACACCTGCCCCGTCGGCATCGCGACGCAGAACCCGGTGCTCCGGCAGCGCTTCACCGGCACCCCGGAGTTCGTCGAGACGTTCTTCCTGTACTTCGCCGAGCAGATCCGCGAATACCTGGCCGCGCTCGGATTCCGCACCGTCGGCGAAGCGATCGGGCACGCGGAGATGCTGGACGTCTCGCACGCCGTCGCCCACCACCGGGCCCGCGGTCTCGACCTCGCGCCGCTGCTGGAGATCCCGGACGTGGCCAGTGCCTATTCGTGCACTCGGCCGGCGCGGCACGACCTGTCCAAGACGCTGGACGCGACGCTGATCAAGCTGGCGGCCCCCGCACTGCAGGACGCCCGCGCGGTCCGGATCGACCTGCCGATCCGCAACGTCGATCGCACTGCCGGCACCATGCTCGGCTCGGAGGTCACCAGGGTCTTCGGCCCGGAGGGCCTGCCCGACCACACCATCGACATCCACCTGACGGGCACGGCCGGGCAGTCCCTCGGCGCGTTCCTGCCACGCGGGATCTCCATCACGCTGGTCGGTGACGCCAACGACTACGTCGCCAAGGGCCTGTCCGGCGGCCGGATCATCGTCCGGCCGGACGAGAACTCGCCGTCCCAGGCGCCCGGGGTGAAGACTCAGGTCGTCGCCGGGAACACCATCGGCTACGGCGCCACCGACGGCGAGCTGTACCTGCGGGGACGGGTCGGCGAGCGGTTCGCCGTCCGCAACTCCGGCGCGCTGATGGTCACCGAGGGCACCGGCGACCACGCCCTCGAGTACATGACGGGTGGCCGGGTCGTCATCCTCGGCCGGACCGGCCGCAACGTCGGCGCCGGGATGAGCGGCGGTGTCGGCTACCTGCTCGACCCCGAACCGGCGAAGGTGAACCCGGAACTGGTCGACCTGGAGCCGCTGGACGCCGACGAGGTGCTCTGGCTCGGTGAGGTGATCAGCTCGCACGCCAAGCTGACCGGATCCACGTTGGCCGCCGCGCTGCTGGCGGACTGGCCGATCGCGGCCGTTCGCTTCTCCCGGGTGATGCCGCGCGACTACCGCCGGGTGCTGTCCCTGCGGGCGGAAGCGGCCGCACGGGGAATCGACGCCGACGAGATGATCATGGAGGCCAGCCATGGCTGATCCCAGTGGCTTCTTGAAGTACGGCCGCCAGGGTCCGCCCCGCCGGCCGATCCCGTTGCGGCTCAAGGACTGGAACGAGGTCTACGAGCCGTTCGACGAGCAGGACACCCGCATCCAGGCCGCCAGGTGCATGGACTGCGGCGTCCCGTTCTGCCATCAGGGCTGTCCGCTGGGCAACATCATCCCGGAGTGGAATGACCTGGTCCGCACCGGGAAATGGGAGGAGGCGTCGGACCGGCTGCACGCCACCAACAACTTCCCCGAGTTCACCGGGCGGCTGTGCCCGGCGCCGTGCGAGGCGGCCTGTGTGCTGGGCATCGGTGACGACCCGGTGTCGATCAAGCTGGTCGAGCAGCAGATCGCCGACTACGCCATCGATCACGGCTACGGGCTCACCCCGCGGCCGGCGGAGCTGTTCACCGGCCGGTCGGTCGCGGTGATCGGATCCGGACCGGCCGGGCTGGCCGCCGCGCAG
>JBBQJM010000488.1:0-3049 GCA_038325895.1 Mycobacteriales bacterium | reverse complement strand
CCTTCATCCGCGATACCCAGCAACATGTCTCGGGCGAGATCCGGATGACGCTGGCGCACGGGACCGCGGTCGTCACCGGTCGGAGATCGGACTCCTCACTTTATGATTTCAGCTTGGCGACCTACGACGCGCAGGACACCTTCGATCAGTCGCTGGCCAAGGGTTTCGTCCAGCTCTGGGGGTTGAACACCAAGATGACCACCGCCCGCGACCTGCGGGTCTCGGAATCCCGGTGACTCGGATCAGGCCCCGACGACCTCGGATCAGGCCCCGATGAAGTTGTGGGGCGGCCGGTTCACCGGAGGCCCGTCACCCGAGCTCGCGGCGCTGAGCGTGTCGACCCAGTTCGATTGGGTGCTGGCGCCGTACGACATCGCCGGCTCCCGCGCGCACGCCAGGGTGCTGCGCCGGGCGGGATTGCTCACCGACCCCGAACTGGCCGAGATGCTCGCCGCGCTCGACCTGCTCGCCGCGGATGTGGCGTCCGGGGAGTTCCATCCGCACCCCGACGACGAGGACGTGCACACCGCGCTGGAACGCGGCCTGCTCGACCGCGCCGGCTTCGTCATCGGCGGCAAACTGCGTGCCGGGCGGTCCCGCAACGACCAGGTGGCCACCCTCTACCGGCTGTACCTGCGTGACCACGCCCGCACCGTGGCCGGTTTGGTGATGGATCTGCAGGGGGCGCTGCTCGCCCAGGCCGACGCGCATCCCGATGCGGCGATGCCCGGAAGGACCCACTTCCAGCACGCGCAACCGGTGCTGCTGGCCCACCACCTGGCCGCACACGCACAGGCCCTGGCCCGCGACGTCGACCGGATCCGGGACTGGGATTCCCGCGCGGCGATCTCCCCGTACGGATCGGGCGCACTCGCCGGTTCGTCGCTGGGACTCGACCCTGAGTCGGTGGCGGTCGAACTCGGGATGTCCGGCGCGGTGGCCAATTCCATCGACGGCACCGCCTCCCGGGACTTCGCCGCCGAGCTTGCGTTCGTGTTCGCAATGCTGGCGGTGGACCTGTCCCGGTGGGCCGAGGAGGTCATCGTCTTCACTACCGCGGAATTCGGTTACGCCCGGCTGCACGACGCTTTCGCGACCGGGTCGTCGATCATGCCGCAGAAGAAGAACCCGGACATCGCCGAACTCGCTCGCGGCAAGGCCGGCCGGCTGATCGGCAACCTGACCGGCCTGCTCGCCACCTTGAAGGGCCTGCCGCTGGCCTACAACCGCGATCTGCAGGAGGACAAGGAGCCGTTGATCGACTCGGTGACCCAGCTGGAGATCCTGCTGCCGGCGGTCACCGGGATGACGGCGACACTCACCTTCGACGTGGATCGGATGGCGGCGATGGCTCCGGCCGGTTTCTCGCTGGCCACCGACATCGCCGAATGGCTGGTGCGGCAAGGGGTTCCGTTCCGGGTGGCACACGAGGCGGCCGGCCAGTGTGTGGCCTTGGCCGAGTCGACCGGGCGAGAACTCGACGAACTGACCGACGCCGAGCTGCATACGGTGAACCCCGCGCTGACCCCCGAGGTGCGCTCGGTGCTGACGGTCGCCGGCTCGATGGCGTCCCGCGACGGGCTGGGCGGTACCGCCCCGGTGCGCGTCGCCGAGCAGCTCGCCGACCTGCGCGCCGTGATCGCCGTCGACCGGGCGTGGGTGGCCGCCCGCTGAGCCGGCCGCACCGCCGGTCGGGCACAGCCCCTCGGCGCGCCCTTCGGCGGTGCAGCCGTACCGGTGTGGATCAGGCTGCAGGGTCCGACTGGGGGTTGCGTGAGTCACGCTGGAACGGGACATCGACGGCCGCAACGCATTCGATCAAAGCAGGTGAAGTGGTTGGATTCGTGATGTTTGAGCGACCGACGAGTTGGCGCTGAGCAGGGTTACCTTCGGGGGCCTGGAATGTTGGTCCTTATCGTTTGGCGGCATGACCGCTCATCCGTCGATGGCGCAACATGTGCGGTATGGCAGACCGTATCTGTCGGAGCAGCGCCCCGATCCGGGGAGGGGTCACGACCAGGTCACGACCCCCAACTGCAGCATCGCGGACAGATCGTCGCGGTTGGCCCAATGCTCGGCGAGCTGGCCTTCGACTACTCGGAACCAGTGGCTCTGGGCGTAATCGAACCGCTTGCCACTGGCGGGCAAGAACCCATTCAGACGACCAAGGTTTGTTCCGCGTGCCCGCACCCGGGCGACTACGAGATCGCCATCGGCAACGATGGCCTCGATGTCGTAGGTGAGGTCCGGGAACTGGGAAATCAGCCACTGCACGGTCCCGCGCATCGCCGCGGGCCCAGATACACGACCGGGCGCACGCGTTTCGAAAGGTGCGGCGCCGTTCTCAAGAAAGTCCGCTGCCATCAGTTCGTCACAGGCCGATGGGTCCCGTTGGTTCCAGATCTCCTCGAAGTGCCGCCGCACGAGGTCAACATTCTTCTGCTCTGACATCAATCCTCCCGCGAGTCGAGTCCTGTCGGGCTCATTGTGAGCCTGGCGGCGCGCGACGGCCCTCGGGTTTCGTAGGACAACAGAATGATCGGACCGTCCCGACAGCTGGCAACAGCACCCGATCCACCAATGGCGGCCCGGTCGAGAAGACTCGACTCAAGCAATCCCAGTAGGGTCCTACCTGGGGTTGCGGCGCACGGCGCCGAGAGAGCTGCGGACACGACGGTGGGCGACGCAAGACGAGAATTACCTGAGCTTTCATGAAGATGGCAAGCGGGGCGCCGAACATTGGCGCGGGCTTGCGCCGACGGACGCAGCGCGGTGGTGGTCAGCAGTTCGCTGCCAGCTGCCAAGGCGTTGCGGAAGTCGAGGGGTAATCGCAAGGGTCGAGCCATGCACGACCCTGTTTCGCCGAGCCAAAAGGGTGCCAACCGTCGCCCGTCGCCCGTCGCCTGTGGACAGCTGCGCCACTGCGCCAGTGTGGACAATTGGTGGCCAAGGAAGCGGCTATACGGATAGCTGATCAAATGCACCCCGGGCCAGTCATGCGCTGATCAATCGCACCGTCAAGCGCCCTGAATGCCCGATAGGCCGCAAT
>JBBQJM010000487.1:0-3067 GCA_038325895.1 Mycobacteriales bacterium | reverse complement strand
TCCACCGCGTCGGCCAGCGAGCACAGCAGCGCCTCGACGGCGGCCCTGGCCAGATCCGATCTGCTGGTCGTCGAGGTCAACCCGCGGATCACCCCGGTCGCCTGCGGTCGGTTCGGGGTCCGCTCGCCGTCCAGGTACGGCAGGAAGGTCACGCCGCCCGCTCCCGAGGTCGCGGCCAGCGCGAGCTCGGCGAACTCCTGGTGTCCGACACCCAGCAACCCGGCGGTGACGGCCAGCACCTTGGACGCATTGACCGTGCAGACCAGCGGTAGGTAGCGGCCGGTGGCATCGGCGAAACCCGCGATGAAGCCGCCGGGATCGGCCGACGGCTGGTCGCTGACGCAGAAGACGGTGCCGGAGGTCCCGATGGATACCGCGACCTCCCCGTCGGCGAGACTCAAACCCAGTGCGGCAGCCATGTTGTCGCCGGTACCGGCGGCCAGTAGCGTCCCTGACGGGGTGCGGCCCACCACCGCTCCGGGTGCGGCGATCCGTGGCAACGCAGGACCCGCGCCCGGTTCGCGGCCCAGCGCCCAGGCGGCGACGTCGGGCAACCATTCCCGGCGGGCCGGCGAATAATAGCCGGTGCCGGAGGCATCACCGTGATCCGTGGTGAGCTCCGCGCCGGATCCCGGCCCACCGGCCAGCATCCAGGTCAGCCAGTCGTGCGGCAGCGCGACCGAGGCAGTGGCCGCGGCGTTCGCTGGTTCGTTCTCGGCCATCCACCGCAACTTGGTCACCGTGAAGGACGCTGCTGGCAGGGACCCGATGGCGCTGGCACAAGACTGTGGGCCGCCGAGATGATCGACCACCGCGTCGATCTGCGGCGCAGAACGCAGGTCGTTCCACAACAACGCGGAGCGCACCACCGCCCCTGCAGCATCCAGCGCCACCATGCCGTGCTGCTGGCCGCCGATACCAATCGCCGCGGCACGCTCCAGTAGCCCGGAACCGGCCTGCTCCAACGCCTTCCACCACAGCTGCGGGTCCACCTCGGTGCCGGGTGGGTGCGGTGCGGACGCCTGATCGACGACGACGCCGTCCGAGGCCCGCACCAGCACGACCTTCGTCGACTGGGTGGACGAATCGATTCCTGCCACCAGGGGACCGTCGGTCACGTCAGTTCCTCATTCTCTTCTGTGCAGCCGGAACACTCCAACCCGCCAGGCGACCCTGCCAGGCCACCCTGCCAGCTACCGGCTCAACCGGCCACAGCCAGGTGCGCCAGGGTGGGGTCGGCAATGACCGCCTCGATCCCGGCATGAGCGGCCCCGAGCGACGCCGCCTCGAAGCCGAGCTGTGAGAACTCCAGCCGGCACACCACGTTCGGCCCGACCAGCGAACCGGCCCGGAGCGCGTCGCGCACCGGTCCATCCAGGTAGCTGCGGATCACCGGATAGTGACCGCCCAGCACGATGGCCTCGGGGTTCAGCACGTTGGACAGGATCGACACGCCGACCCCGAGCCAGCGACCGTGTTCGCGGAGCGCATTGGCAACCCGTTCATCGCCCCCCTCGGCGCGGCGCCTGATGCGCTCGAGCCGGGCTCCGAGGTCGATGCGTTCGTCATGCACGGGGTCGTCCGGATCGGCGACGGCCTGCAGCAGGCTGGACAGCCCCACCACCGTTTCCCAGCAACCGTGGCGTCCACAGCCACACAGCCGGTCCGGCGGGCCGATCGGCATGTGTCCCACCTCGCCGGCGAAACCCGCTGCGCCACGGACGATCCGGCCGTCAACGATCATCCCGCCACCGACCCCGACCGCGCCCGCCAGGTACAGCAGGTTCGCGGTGCCGGCGAGCCTGCCGACCGCGTAATGCGCGACGGCGCCCATGTTCGCGTCGTTGTCGACGGTCACCCTGGCGTCGGTCCAGCCGAGCCGGCCCCGAAGGGTGTGCACGATGTCCACGTCACGCCAGTGCAGGTTGGGCGCGAAGGTGAGCATGCCCGCTTCCTGGTCGATCAACCCAGGGACGGCAACGTGCAGGCTCTGCACCTGCTCGACCCGGGAGCCGCAGTCGGCAACCAGATCGCGGCAGACCTGCGCCACCACGCCGAGCGCGCGAGCCGGTCCCAACTCGCTCATCGAACGGCCCAGTCGGCGGCGCGCGAGCACTCGGCCGGTCAGGTCGAGGACCAGCCCGGCGATGTAGTCCACCTGCAATTCGACGCCGAGGAAACGCACTCCGCCGGAATGCATTTCGACCGTTCGTCCGGGCCTGCCCAGTCCCCCGCGATCGATGCTGCCCTCGGTCACCAGGCCACGGTCGATGAGCTCGGCGACCAGACTGGACACGGTCGCCTTGTTCAGCCCGGTGTCCTCGGCAAGCCGGGCTCGCGGGCGGGGACCGCCGTCGGTAAGACTCCGCATCAACAGCGCGAGGTTCAGCCGCCGCACCGTGGCCTGGTCGGCCGGGCTGGACCCGCCGCTGGGCCGTTCGGCGGTTGGCACCGGTGAACCCTTCTTCGTAGGGGAGGACACGAGCCGTCAGAGCGACGCTCAGTGGACAGGACGGTCAATGGACAGGACGGTCAATGGACAGGACGCTCCGTCAGCCGTGCTGCACGCTGCGGGGCCGGGCAAAGCGCGCGCAGTCGATGCGACACCGAAATGCCGGACAGCGAGGGGTGATGCGGACGGCGCTGACCCGGCCGTCCCACGCCCGCTTGCGCGGTAGGTGTGACGGCCAGGTCGGCACCGAACTCAGCGCCCGGCGCTGGCGCGTTTGCGGCGGCTGATGGCATCGACGCTGGCCGCCAGCAGCAGCACGAGGCCGGTGACGATGTACTTGATGTACGCCTGCAGACCGAGCAGCCCCAGTCCGTTGTCGATCACCGCGATGACCAGACCACCGATGATGGCGTCACGGGCCTTGCCCTTGCCGCCGAACAGCGAGGTACCGCCGATGACCGCGGCCGCGACCGCGTACAGCAGGGTGTTTCCGGCGCCGGCGTCCGGAGTGACCGAGTTCAGCCGTGACGCAGCGATGATGCCGGAAATGACGGCCATCGCCGAGCTGATCACGAAGCACGCGATGGTGATGTAACCGACCCGGATACCGGCGCG
>JBBQJM010000486.1:0-3075 GCA_038325895.1 Mycobacteriales bacterium | reverse complement strand
GACGGTGATCGAACCCCCGGACGCGCCGGCCGATGGCACCTGGATCAGCCGGGTGATGGCCTTGGTGACGACCTCCGCCCGCCCTGCCGGTGCGTTGGCCTTTGCAGCCTCCGGCGCGGTCGCGGTCCTGTCCTTCTCGATGGTGGTCACAGGGTGCTCCCAGCAGTGGTGTGGGCGGTCTGTTCGGCGGTGTCATCGGCGGTGTCGATGTCCTCAACAGCGTCATTCTCGGAATCGCTGCCGTAGTGCGGGTTCTCCCAGATCACCGTGCCGCCCATGCCCAGTCCCACGCACATCGTGGTGATTCCGTACTTGACGTCCGGCCGCTCGGCGAACTGCCGGGCGAGCTGGGTCATCAACCGGACTCCGGAGGAGGCCAACGGATGTCCCATGGCGATCGCGCCGCCGTAGAGGTTGATGCGCTGGTCGTCGTCGGCCAGCCCGAAATGGTCGGTGAAGGCAAGTACCTGGACGGCGAACGCTTCGTTGATCTCGATCAGGCCGATGTCCTGGATCGTCAGACCTGCCTTGGCCAAAGCCTTTTCGGTGGACGGGATCGGTCCGGTGCCCATGGTCTCCGGATCGACCCCGGCGAAGGCGTAGCCGACCATCCGCATCCGCACCGGCAGGCCGAGTTCGGCGGCCACGTCGGAGGAGACGAGCAGGCAGCCGGTGGCGCCGTCGGTCAGGCCCGAGGAGTTCCCCGCGGTCACCCGCCCGTGCGGCCGGAATGGCGTGCGCAGCGCGGCCAGCGCCTCGAGACTCGTTCCCGGGCGGGCCATCTCGTCGACCCCGGCGAGCCCCCAGCCGAGTTCGACCGAGCGGGTGGCGACCGGCACGAGATCGGGGGTGATCTTGCCGTTGGCCAGCGCCTTGGCGTACTTCTCCTGGCTGGCCGCGGCGAACGCGTCGGCGCGCTGCTTGGTCAGGTAGGGGTAGCGGTCGTGCAGGTTCTCCGCGGTGGAACCCATGTTCAGCGCGGACGGGTCGACCAGCTGGTCGGACACGAACCGCGGGTTGGGATCGGCGCCCTCGCCGATGGGGTGGTGGCCCATGTGCTCGACACCGCCGGCGATGGCCGCGTCGTAGGCGCCCACCGCGATCCCGGAGGCCACGGTGGTGACGGCCGTCATCGCGCCCGCGCACATCCGGTCGATGGCGAAGCCGGGGACGGATCGGGGGAGTCCGGCCAGGATCGCGGACGTCCGGCCAATGGTCAGACCTTGGTCGCCGGTCTGCGTGGTGGCCGCGATGGCGACCTCGTCGATTCGTTCGGGAGGCAGCCCCGGTTGCCGCCGCAGCAGTTCCCTGATGACTTTGACGACCATGTCGTCGGCGCGAGTATCGGCGTACTGTCCCTTGTCGCCGGCCTAGCCGAACGGGGTCCGAACGCCTTCGACGAACACCACGTCCCGCAGGGTGCGGGCAGGTCCGGTATCCGCCGGTCGCGCGGGTGCTGCTGTGGCCACGAGTTCTCCTTCTCTGGGCTGGCGCGGGTCCGACCGCCCTGCAGGGCGGGGCGAGGCGAGGCGCGGTAGCGGTTGCCGTCAGAACAGCGGGGGCAAGTCCCTGGCAACCATCCTAGCGCCAAAGCTACTCGCCAGTAACTTGTCGCTAGCCCCCTGCTCGCGCGTCGAGTGCAGCACGCAGCAGCGGCGCGGTCAGCTCGATCTGCCACGGCCTGGCGCCCCGCTCGGCCAGCACACGGGCGACGTTGCCGTCCTGCGGCGGCTCCCACAGCACCCGCCGGACGCTGTCGGGCGACAGCAGGTTCTCCACCGGCGTCCCGACCCGTTCGCTCACATCGGCCAGCGCGGACCTGGCGGCCTGCAATCGGGCGGCCGCGTCCGGATCCTTGGCGGCCCATTTGGCCGGTGCCGGCGGGCCGTCGGCCGGTGGGCGGGACGTCGGGAGATTCTCGGCGGGCATGGACATCGCCCTGGCGATCGCGGAATGCCAGACATCGGCGTTGCGGCGCTGCATCCGGCCGGCGAACACCGGCAGCGCGGTCAGCGCCGACACCGTGGTCGGGCGCACGGTGGCCGCGGCGATGATCGCCGAATCCGGCAGGATCCGGTGCGGCGCCACGTCCCGACGTTGGGCGATCCGGTCCCGGCTCTCCCACAATTCGCGCACCACGGCCAGCGCGCGGCGGTCGGTGATCCGGTGCATGCCGGACGTGCGGCGCCATGGATCGGCGCGCGGCACCGCCGGTGGGGCCAGCACGATCGCCTCGAATTCCTGGCGCGCCCACTCCCACTTGCCCTGCCGCCGCAGCAGGGCCTCCATCTTGTCCCGCAGCTCGATCAGCACCTCGACATCCAGTGCCGCGTACACCAGCCAGTCGTGCGGGAGAGGGCGCGTCGACCAGTCCGCCGCGCCGTGTCCCTTGCGCAGGTACAGACCGAGAATCTGCTCGACCAGCGGACCGAGGCCCACTCGCGGGAGCCCGGCCAGCCGGCCGGCCAGTTCGGTGTCGAACAGCCGGCGGGGTCGGATCCCGACCTCGGCCAGGCACGGCAGGTCCTGATTCGCCGCGTGCAGTACCCACTCTGAGTGGGACAGCGGCTCGTCGAGCGCGCTCAGGTCGCCCAACGCGATCGGGTCCAGCAGCGCCGTCCCCACGTCCGCCCGCCGCAGCTGTACCAGGTACGCCCGCGAGCCGTATCGGAAACCCGACGCGCGCTCGGCGTCCAGCGCGACCGGCTCGGCCGAGCCAGAACCGAGCCGCTCGGCCCACTCGGCGAGGTCCGCCGGGTCGGTGAGCGGGCCGGCGACGGGCCCTGCGGGTATCAGCAGCGGGACCGGCCCCGCCGCTGGCTCGACTGCGGGCTCGGTGTCCGGCTGGCTATTTAGCTTGCTTCCCGTAGGCGCCGGCGTATCGATCGCGGAGTTCTCGCCCCCCGCACCAGCAGGCGCCGCGGGCGCGGTCGACCCCACGAGGTCACCGGGTTCGCGTGGTGCGGCCACCAGCGGAACGTACAGCGCCGCGGGACGATCCGGAGTCATCCCAGGCGCGCCGAGCCGGTACCGATCAGTAAACGACTCCGGCGCGCATCGCGAGCGCCACCATGT
>JBBQJM010000485.1:0-3075 GCA_038325895.1 Mycobacteriales bacterium | reverse complement strand
GTCGCCGCAGCATCGACCGGCATGCGACTGGCCGGCATCGTGGCAGCCCTCTCCAGCGCGGCGGGTTTCGACTACTTCCTCACCGAGCCGTACAACACCCTGAGCATCTCCGATCGGGGCGACATCGAAACCGCGGTGCTGCTCCTGCTGGTCGGCGCCGCGGTCACCGAGGTCGCCCTCTGGGGCCGTCGCGAACAGGCCAGGGCCAGCCAGGAGCAGGGGTACCTCGACGGTGTGTCTAGCACGGCCGCGACGGTCGCAGCCGGCCGGTCGTCGAGCCGCGAGTTGATCGACCAGGTCTGCCGCCAGATCGTTGAGATTTTGCAGATCGACGGCTGCAGCTTCGACCCGGGCACCCGATCCGGGCTGCCCATGCTCGACCCCGGCGGTATCGTCGTCCGGCACGGCCGCACGATCAACGTCGCCCGCCAGGGGCTGCCGGTGGATTCGAAGATCGCGCTCCTCGTGCGGAGTGGTGGTGTCAGCTATGGCCACCTCCTGCTCACCGCTTCAACCCGGGTGGTCCGACCGACACAAGAACAACTTCGGGTCGCGGTCACACTCGCCAATCAGGTAGGGGCCGCATTGGCGATGACCGACAACGGCCAAAGGGGGTCGCAGCGGGAGCCCTGATCAACGATAAGGCGCCTCCCGCACAACCCAGTCGGCGAGGTCGAGTTCTGCGTCGGTGCGTGAGTGTCGTGCTCGCTATTGCGCCGGCGATGGTCGCATTCCCGACGCTTGCGTCGGGAACAAGACCAGCACCCGGCATCCCTTCGCGGGCGATACGGCGCACCAGTACCCTTCGCGAGAACCGACAAGTGAGCCGTTATCAACTCATCAGTGCGACCGCAGCAGCCGTCACCGTCGCGATTCCGGCGATGAGCACCGCGACGCCGATCATCATCACACCCTGCATCGCCACGGTCGAACCGGCGACCAGGAGCATCATCCCGAGAAACCACCAAGCGCCTGCCGAGAAAGCGCGCGGATGGGCGAAAGGATTCGCGTTCGGAATTCGGTGGGAATCGTCGCTGTCCATGCCGCCCTCGGCCACATTGGCACTGTGCCCGTCATCACCTCTCTGGCTTTCATTGTTGACCTTCCTGGGGCCAATGGTTGATGGGTCCGCGCGATCCCGATGCGTTGTCCAGCAGCGTCTTCCAGTGAAGGTGCTCATGGCAGGAACCGGTAGCCCAGGCCGGGTTCGGTGATGAGGTAGCGGGGGTGGGCGGGGTCGGGTTCGAGTTTGCGGCGCAGTTGCGCGAGGTAGACCCGCAGGTAGTGGGTCTGTTCCACGGAGGCTGGGCCCAGATGTCGGTGAGGATCTGTTTCTGGGTGACCAGCTTTCCGCTCTGCCTGACCAGCATTTCCAGCAGTGACCATTCCGTGGGGGTGAGCCGCACGGTGTTGCCTTTCCGGTATACCCGGTGCGCGCCGAGGTCGATGGTGAAGTCCGGGGTGGTGACGGCGTGCTCGGTTTCCGTCATGAGGGCGGGCGTGCCGCGGCGGACGGAGGCCCGGATGCGGGCGAGGAGTTCGTTCACGGCGAATGGTTTGGTCACATAGTCGTCGGCGCCGGCGTCCAGTGCTTCGACTTTTTCGGAGGAAGTCGACCTGGCGGACAGCACGATGACGGGCACCGCGGAAGAGCAGCGGATGTCGGTGAGTACCTCGATGCCGTCCAGGTCCGGGAGCCCCAGATCCAGCACGACGACGGCGGGGTGGGTCCGGGCAACCTCGGTGAGTGCGGTCCGCCCATCGTGCGCCAGGGTGACCTGATAACCGTGAGCACGCAGGTTGATCCCGAGCGCTCGGGCCAGTGGTCGGTCGTCGTCGACGACGACGATCGTGGTCATCGGGCGTCCGTCGCGCCGGGGCGTGCGCTCGCAACCGGTCGGTGGCCGTTCCGTGTGCTGGTGATGACCTGCCGGGGGCCGGCGCCGGGGGTCAGGTCGTCGCCCGCGTCGGTGCCGTTGGCGGCGACCGGCACCGTGACGATCATGGTGAGCCCACCGCCAGGGGTGTCGTCCACCTC
The DNA here is from genome assembly GCA_038325895.1 of Mycobacteriales bacterium. Classification (GTDB taxonomy): domain Bacteria; phylum Actinomycetota; class Actinomycetes; order Mycobacteriales; family Nakamurellaceae; genus Nakamurella. The sequence continues at coordinate 1,037 of JBBQJM010000485.1, read as the reverse complement.
GATGGAGGCGCCGATGGCCTCGGCAAGACCTCGGGCGACCGCCAGTCCGAGACCCACGCCGGACCGGCCGGGGATGTCGCCGAGCCGCTGGAAGGGGGCGAACATCAGGTCGCGGTCGATGAGGGGGACGCCGGGGCCGTGGTCGACGATGCGGATCTGCACGCGGCGCCCCCGGTCGTCGGTGACCTCGCCGGCCAGTAGCCGGACGTGCCGGTCGTCGGGGGAGTACCGGACCGCGTTGGCGGTGATGTTGGCGATCACCCGTTCCAGCAGGCCGGCGTCGGTGTCGATCAGCGGCAGATCGTCGGGGATGCCGTCGCGGACTCGGTCACCGGGGATGCCGATCAGGGCCCGGTGGACGACCTCGTCGACGGAGACCGGTCGCCGCACCGGAGTGACCACACCGGTTTCGAGCCGGGACAGGTCAAGCAGATTGGCCAACAGGTCGTCGAGCTGGTCGGCGGCGTCGGCGGTCGAGGCGAGCAACTCGGTCTGGTCGGATTCGGTCCAGGTGACGCTGCGATCGCGCAGGCTGGAGATGGACGCCTTGATCGTGGAAAGCGGGGTGCGCAGGTCGTGGGACAGGGCGGCGAGCACGGCGGTGCGGACCCGATCGCCCTCCCGCAGTCGTTCGGTCTGTTCGGCTTGATGGGTGAGCCGGTCCCGTTCCACCGCGAGAACAGCCTGCGCGGCGAACACCTCGACGAGCCGCCGGTCGGACGGCGGCAGCGGCCGCCCGTACAGGGCGAGCACCCAGCCGGATTCCGGTGGGCCCGCGGGGACGACGACGTCGGCGGTGTCGGGGTGCACGGGATGCCCCAGATCGGCAGGGAGCGCGGCCGGGACGGGATCCTCGGGTGCGGACGGCGGGGTAACGGGTTCGCTGCCGTCCGCGAGGCGTGTCTGCGTTGCGGGGACGGCAGGTGTACCGGCGGCTCCGATGAGCCGGTAGGTGTTCGGCGCGGTGGGGTCTTTGGCCAGCAGCGCGACCGAGGTCATGGCGAAGCCGAGGCGGGCCTGTTCCAGCACGGCGTGCA
>JBBQJM010000484.1:0-3109 GCA_038325895.1 Mycobacteriales bacterium | reverse complement strand
CCGGCTCGCCGAGCGGCCCGCGAATTTGTTGTTCTTCGCCCGCTCGCTGGTCACCCGTGACTGACTCCTTTGTTGGCGCGGATCATCTTCCACAGCGCGGACGAAATCGTTTACTCGAGTCTCACCCGTCCCATAACGAGCGCGTTTGTCCGCGCCGGCGATGTTGATCCGCGCCCCGGAGGAGGCGCGGATCGGGTTGCTGCCGGCCCGCCTGTCGCCTTGACCACCGACCCGCAGTGACCGTCGATCGCATGAACCTCCGACGGCACTGACCTCCGACCGCACACCCCGTCAGGAGAGATGTCATGGACGCCATCACGCACCCCCCGCTGCCGATCAACGAACCGGTGCTGGACTACGCCCCCGGCTCCCCGGAGCGGGAGTCGCTGGTCGCCGCGCTGGCCGCGGTCACCGAGCCGGTCGAACTCGGCGCGGTGATCGGTGGGCAGGCACAGCGCCCCGCCGGCGAACCCTTTGACGTCGTCGCGCCGTTCGACCACCACCGGATCCTGGCCACCTCCGCCAACTCGGTGCAGTCCGACGCCAAGGACGCCGTCGCGGCCGCGCTCGAGGCCGCGCTCGGGTGGCGTGCGATGGACATCGACGCCAGGGCGGCCATCCTGCTGCGCGCGGCCGACCTGCTGGCCGGGCCCTGGCGGGCCCGGATCAACGCCGCTACCATGCTCGGCCAGGCGAAGACGGCCTACCAGGCCGAGATCGACTCGGCCTGCGAGCTCGCCGACTTCTGGCGCTTCAACGTGCATTTCGCCCGCCAGGTGCTCACCGAGCAGCCGATCGCCAACGCCCGTGGGATCTGGAACCGCACCGATCACCGGCCGTTGGAGGGATTCGTCTACGCCGTCACGCCGTTCAACTTCACCGCGATTGCCGGCAACCTGCCGACCGCGCCGGCGCTGATGAGCAACGTGGTGGTGTGGAAGCCGTCGATGACGCAGCAGCTGGCCGCGTCGCTGGTGATGGACCTCTTGCAGGAGGCCGGGCTGCCCGACGGAGTGATCAACATGCTGCCCGGCCATGGGCCGGAGATCTCCGAGGTGGTGCTCGCCCATCCCGATCTCGCCGGCATCCACTTCACCGGCTCGACCCGGGTCTTCCAGCAGCTGTGGACCACGGTCGGCGCGAACATCGCCGGCTACCGGTCGTATCCGCGGCTGGTCGGCGAAACCGGCGGCAAGGACTTCGTGGTGGCCCACCCCTCTGCGGACCTCGACGTGCTGCGCACCGCGCTTGTGCGTGGCGCATTCGAATACTCCGGGCAGAAATGCTCGGCGGCCTCCCGGGCGTACATCCCGAAGTCGTTGTGGACCCGGCTCCGCGACGACCTGGCCGGCGAAACCGAAGCGCTGACAATCGGTTCCGTGGAGGACTTCACCAATTTCACCAGCGCGGTGATCGACGACCGGTCGTTCGGCCGGCTCAAGGCCGCCATCGACCGCGCGCAGGCAACGGACTCCATCGAGTTGCTGGCCGGCGGCAGTTACGACGACTCGGTGGGCTATTTCGTCCGGCCGACCCTGCTGGTCGGCACCGACCCCCGTGACGACATCTTCTGCACGGAGTACTTCGGCCCGATTCTGTCCATCCACGTGTATCCCGACGATCAGTTCGGGGCGGTTCTCACCGAGGTGGACCAGGCCTCGCCGTACGCGCTCACCGGGTCGATCATCGCCCGCGACCGCAGCGCCGTCGAACAGGCCAGCGCCGCGCTGCGGTATACGGCCGGCAACTTCTACATCAACGACAAACCGACCGGCGCGGTGGTGGGACAGCAACCGTTCGGTGGCGCCCGAGCGTCCGGTACGAATGACAAGGCCGGGTCGGCGGCCAACCTGATGCGCTGGACGTCGCCCCGGTCGATCAAGGAAACGTTCGTGGCGCCAACGGCAGTCGGCTATCCGCATCAGCGGGAAGAGTGACCGGGCCCGATCCACGGCGAATGCAAGGTCACCCGCAGGGACCGGCAGGACAATGGCCGCGGTGGCACGGTCACCGAGCCGGCGGCTGGACACTCGGCAGCACCTGCGGCGCGGCAGCCGCGGCCGGGTCGGACCCGTCCCGGCCGGGCGACGCGACCGGCGGATCGACCAGCGCTGTGCCCGCCGGTCGCCTCGAGGTGCCCCATCACTCCCACGGTGCACGCCCGTCCTCGTCCGGTCGCCACTGCTCACCGCCGGTCGGACTTACCGGAGGCGGCCGCGGGAAAGATCTTGCGGAGGATCTCCGGACCTGGGTGTTGCCAGTTGCAGGTGCCGTTGGGTTACCCCGGATAACCGGTGGCCATACGGGTCGGCAGATCCCGCCGCGGGACGCGAAATGACGGCCGACCGTGCTGATCGAGCCGGCCCTGGAGCCTCGGTTTACGACCGGGAGGCGGTGTTTCGTCATGTGACGGCGACCCGGCCTGACGCGCGCATCGCGCGCCACGAGAGTCTGGGGGTTGCTGCCCGCGGCGAAGTCCGGTCCCGAGGTTCCCGGCGCGCAGCCGTCGACCCGGGGTGGGGGTCTCGCATCAGCGGCAGGGAGTCCCGCTCGGCCGTGCTACGTGCCGAAGGGCCGCACGAGGTCGAGCACTCTGCGGGGCGGGGAGCCGCGTTCGACGGCACGCCAGGCACGCAGGTCGGGCCGCCTTCCGTAAAGCACCCAGACCTGGCCGTCGCGGTCGGCCGCTTCGCACAGACCACTGTCGGTGTATTGCCCCCGTGCCGCTCCGGGCAGCAGCGCCGCGGAAGGGGCGATCAGTTCGGTGGCGCCGGCAGAGCGAATGGTGCGCGCGTAAGCCTGGCAGGCGACGTGGGTTCCCTCGTCGCCGTAGAGGTCGTCGGCATCGACCGGGCTCGCGGTCGTGGTGGGTGCCGCGACCGGATGTGCCTGCTCGAGCACGGCATCGCCGACCTCAACAGCCCACAGGCTTCGCTCGATGCCGGCGAGGTCGATCGGATCGGTGATCTCCTCGTGCCGGAGGAACTCCGCCCACGCGCCGTCCGGGCTGTCAGCCAGATACTGGCAGGGCCCCTCCCCGGTGCCGTGCCAGCGGGCCTCCGGTTGGGCGCTGGTTTCCCACAGGAACGGGAAGCGTGAGTCGGCGTGC
>JBBQJM010000483.1:0-3109 GCA_038325895.1 Mycobacteriales bacterium | reverse complement strand
TCTCGGCCAAGAATCGGGAAATGACACCCGAGGAGGTCCACGGCGTGCTGGTGCGGACCGGGATCCTGGCCGGTGTGGACGATGGCACTGCGCTGCACTTCGAGCGTCGCGACGGGAGCCACGGCGAGGTCCGGGAGTACCGCGATCTGATGGGCGGCGACCGGCCGATCCCGGCGTCGGTCAGGTTCGTCATGCAGGTCAGCCGGTGGGACCACCTCAAGGACATGACCGGTGTGCTCACCGGTTTCGCCATGTACCCCACGCCGGACGACGTGCACCTGTTGCTGGTCGGGCCGGACATCTCCGCGGTCACCGACGATCCCGAGGGCGCCGGGGTGCTACAGGAGTGCCGCGAGCTCTTGGACAGCCTGCCGCTGGAAATGCGGGCCAGGGTGCATCTGGTGAACCTGCCGATGGACGACGGTGACGAGAACGCCCTGATCGTCAACGCACTCCAGCGGCACGCCGAGATCGTCGTGCAGAAGAGCCTGGTCGAGGGCTTCGGGCTCACGGTCACCGAGGCGATGTGGAAGAGCCGGCCAATGATCGCCAGCGCGGTCGGCGGTATCCAGGACCAGATCATCGACCGGCGGGACGGGCTGCTGATCACCGACCCCGCCGACCTGGACGAGTTCGCCGCCGCGCTGCAGACCCTGCTCGATGATCCGGAGCTCGCCGCGCACCTCGGGGCGGCCGCCCATCAACGGGTGCTGGACGAGTACCTGGGCGATCGTCACCTGACCCAGTACGTCGAACTCTTCGAGAACCTCATCGGGTAGCGGAAACTGCGGGCCCCTCAGCCCAGGGCGCTGACCGCCGGGGCGATCACCAGCAGCGAGGGTGCGCGCGACGGGGCCGCCCCGGTCGAGTTCTCAGTAGATCAATGCGAAGTCGATCATGTTGGTCGCCCACACCTACACCTGCAGCGCGGCCGGCAACAGGCCAGCAGCATCCACTGGGCACCGGCTTTATGGTCTGGGCGCCAGCATGTGTCGGCGTCGAGTGCGGGAAAGTGGCGCCGACTCGGGTCGAGATGATGCGGGCGAGTGTCGGGCCCGAGATGAGCGCCGCTATTTCCCGAACGCGATCTGCCAGAGCCGTTTCCAGTCGATCTTCGGCTGGGGCGGCGGGACTCCGGGCCGGTTGCGAGGAATCCTGACGCGGAGCGCTCGAGGGCGGATGCTGCAGTGCACCGGCGTGCCGACGGTGACCGCTTCTCCGTCGATGCCCACCGGAATGGTGGCATCGGTGCTCTCCACGACCACGTCGCCGACCGCGGTCAGCGCGTTCACCGGACGGAACTGCTGACGCCGCAGCAGGCCGACGGCTTCCGCGGTGCTGCCCAGCCGTCCGGCAATGACGCCGAGAACGCCCTCGTCCAGCCGGTAGCGGCGGCCCATGTCCAGTAGCCGGCCGGAACCGTAGGGGTTGTTGCTGATCAGCACGGCCTGCATGTCCTGCAACGTCGTCGGCCCTGAGGTGGTGACGGCGCGGACGGCGAGATCGGCACCCTTCTGTTTGCCGAGCAGGTCCGGGAGCATGTTCAGGATGGTGCGTTCCTTGTTGTCGCGGTATTCCGGGCTCTGCACGATCTCGGCGTAGGCCCCGAAGGACGCGTTGTTGACGAACGGCCGGTCGGCGATGAAGCCGAGGTCAACCCGCACGTCCTCGCCGTCGGTGAGCGCCTGCAGACAGGTGGCGGGGTCCTCCCGGTCGAGGCCGAGGTCGAGGGCGAAATGGTTGCGGGTACCGGCGCTGATCACCAGCAAGGGGATGTCGTGCTCGGCCGCGATGCCGGCAACCAGGGCCTGGGTGCCGTCGCCACCCGCGACGCCGAGCAGGTCGGCGCCCCGGTCGACGGCCTCGCGGACCAGGGCGGCGACGTCCACATAGCCAGGCCCGTCGAGCAAGACGACCTCGGCTCCGAGGGTTTCGGCCTTGTTCTTCAGGTCGAACCGCACGACCTTCCCACCGCCCGAGCGGGGGTTCATCACGATGAACGGGTGCTTGGCGGGGCGGGGCGGGCTGGTCGGCATCCAGGCTTGGGTGGTGTGTCGCAGGGCATGCCGGGCGGCGGCGCCACCCACGGCCACCAACACCATCGAGATCAACGCCACCAGAATGGCGTTCGCACGGAAGAACGTGATGATGACGAACAGCACCGCGACGATCGCCAGGGCCAGGCCCGCCCACCGCAGCACGCCGCGCTTGGCGAGGAACCAGTAGCCACCGGCCAGGACCGCCCCGGCCCCCACCAGTCCGGCCACCACCAGGGTCAGCCCGATGGCGCCCTCCGGCGGAATCAGCGCCAGGAGCGCGGCCAGCATTGCGCCGATCGCGATTCTGGCCAGCCAGCGTTGGCTCGCGACCGGCGGTTCTGTGGTTGGTGCTGAGGTGTGTGGCGAAGTCGGCATAAAGGTGACGTTAGGACATGAGCGGGTGGACGTCAGGCTGGGCCATCTGGTGGGGCCCATCAGGTGGACAGTGTGGGTCACGCCGACCGATCCCGACGACCGGTTCGCAATTGCAGGAGGGCGGTCGGGCGATGTGCCACCTGCGGGTGCGACGGCGATTCCGACCCTGCTGACGCTGCTGGAGCCAAGCTCGACTGCAGGTGGTCGGCACGAGCACGAGCACGAGCACGATCCCGGTCATCGCCATCCGGGCCACGGCGATGATCACTATGATCGTCAGCATCCCGATCAAGGGTCCTCCTTCGACCATTCCCGCCGCGACATCGGGTCCGGACTGTTGGTCGTTCTCGAGCTTCAGATCCTGGCCAAGAACTCGCAACTGGTTTCCACAACCGGGGTGGCTCGAGAGCGGGGCTTCGCGAACTGGCGCCGAATTTGCGACGGCGGACCGCCCAGTGCGTTGCCGCACCGTTGTTTCCTGTGTTCGCGACCTGGTTCTTGGGATCGGCGAAATTCGGCCGGATGGACGCCCCGGCCGCTCTCGAGGTGCTGGATCGCTGCCCTGTCCGCTGGGCGGGTGATCGGCGTGCACGGCGATCTCACCAAACCTCCGAAGCCGGACGCTGATCCTCACCGGCATGCAACTTGCCGAGCGACCCTGAGCCTTTGCACCGCGCGACAATTAGCCGTCGTCA
>JBBQJM010000482.1:0-3138 GCA_038325895.1 Mycobacteriales bacterium | reverse complement strand
GGGGTCAAGCCCGTTGACGGGTTCGTCCAGCACCACGGTTTGCGGGTTGCCCAGCAGCGCCGAAGCGACACCCAGCCGTTGACCCATACCGAGGGAGAACCCGCCGACCCGTTTGCCGGCGACGTCGCGCAGACCGACGATATCGATGACCTCGTCCACCCGGCGGGCGGTGATGCCGTTGCTCTGGGCGAGCGCGAGCAGGTGGTTGCGGGCTGATCGACCGGTGTGGACGGCTTTGGCCTCGAGGAGGACTCCGAGTGCGGGCCATCGGGGCCGCGGCGGACCGGTAGTCACCGCCGTTCACCGTGACCCGGCCGGCGGTCGGCCGGTCGAGTCCGGCGATCATCCGCATGGTGGTGGATTTGCCGGAACCGTTCGGGCCGAGGAATCCGGTGACGATTCCGGGTTTCACCACAAAATTCAGTCCGTCGACGGCGAGTTTGTCGCCGTAGCGCTTGCTGAGATTCTCTACTTCGATCACGTGGTTGCCTTTCGAAAATTGGTGGAATGCACCGCTTCGGCTGCCGGTGCTTCGGTCGGGTTCAGCCGGTTGCTCCTGCTCGTGCCGTGGCTTTGTGATGCTCGATGGACCGCCATCGGCATCCGGGCATCGGGTGTCGTGATGATGACGGGATCGCAGGAGCGTGTCGTCCTCACCGCGGTGGCCGGGCATCGGCTGCCGCACTGCTGGCGGGATGACGTCGGGTGAGATGGAGTGGCGGTTCGGTTCGTGGTGGAGGTGCGGTGAACCGGCGCTAGGCGCTGGCGGGTGTTCCTTGGGCTGCGGTCATTTCGGTGGTGATGCGGCAGGGCTTGAAGCCTTTGACGACGAGGTAGACGCCGAGGGAGAACTCCCACAGCGCGACCGGGACTGCGGTGATCAGAGCCGCGGACGGGGCGCCGAAAAGGATGGCGATGGAGGCGGTGATGAGCAGGGGGCCTCCGATGAGTCCCATCAGGGGAATGACGCGCGGCACGAGGCGGGATCGGTACATCAGGGAGCCGAGCAACAGTGCGTTGATGCCGGCCATGAGGTCGGGTCCGAGCAGGAATGTCCAGTCACGGGTCGCCACCAGAGACTGGCCGGTGGTGACGAGCGAGGCCGCGTCCGCTCCGGCGGTTCCGGCGACGTCCTGTCGTAAGGTCACGATCGACAGCAGGCTGACGACGCCGATGACGATGATCGCGGCCTCCATGACGCGGGAGGTGACGAAACCCAGCGCGACACTTTCGTTTTGCCGTTTGACGACCGGGTACAGCGTGACGGCGGTGCCGATGCAGGCGAAGGCGTTGATCAGATCGAGGAGGCAGCCGAGGATGACCTGGGTGTTGGTGCCGGTGCCGATGATGTAGTCCGGATCGTTCAGCACGGGGGCCAGGAGGAAGACTGCTGGGATCGAGCTGACGAAGGTGAGTAGGTAAAGCCCGCCGCCGACCAGCGCGGTCTTCCTCAGCGAGCTCATTGGAACACGTTGCGGTGCTGCGGTTGTGCCGGTGTGAACGGTGCTCGACATGGCGTTCTCCTGTTCTGGATTGCGGAAGCAGCGGGGCTTGGTGGGTGGGCCTGCTCCGTCGTGGGCAACGGATTTACTGCGCGCTACCGGGTTGGTCGGGTTCGATCCTGGCGACCGAGACCAGCGGCAGGCCTGCGTCGCGTACTTTCTGGAGCAGGCCGTGCAGCGCGGACTGGTCGACGACGATGCCGTCCAGGGTGGTGGTGCCATCGCTGTTGGTGGTGAGGGTCATCCCGTCGAACCAGGTGGACCAGCGGTTGCCGAGGTGCCCCTTGAGGCGGATTTCGTACTGTCCGGCCCCGTCGGCGGTCGATATCTGGCTCATCGCGCTCCCTTCTTTGTCACCCGGCGGGCAACGCTCCCGGTCGTTTGCTTGCTTGATCGAAAGGTAGAAGGAGGCGTGGTGAGTCGACATCACCAAGGGTGGTGATTGATGTGGTGACCCCGCCGATTGCGATGTGGTGAGGAAGTGATCTTTGCGCTGGGGCGTGTTCAGCGGTCGCGGGTGCGGGAGAGTAGGTTGAGTTCCTCGGCGCGGCGGATGGCTGCCCGTCGGTTGTTCACGCCGAGCTTGGCGTAGATGCCCTTGGTGTGGGTGCGCATGGTGTTCACGGAGACGAAGAGCTGTCGCGCGATGTCGGGCCCGTCCAGGTCGGTGGCCAACAGCCGCAGCACATCCAGCTCGCGTTCGCTCAGTGCATCGACGAGACCCGGGCCGCGGCGGGGGTCGTCGCCGGTGGTCCCCGTCGGGTCGGCGTCTCTGTCATCGGCACAGGCGCCCAGGAGTCGACGGACGTAGTCCGACCCGGCGTGCTGGCGGGCGACAGCGGTGAGCAGGGACGCCATCGGTGGTCCCTCACCGACGAACACCCGGACATAGCCTTCCGGTTCAGCCAGTGCGAGCGCCCGCTCCAGCGGCGCCAATGCGCCCGGGGTGTCACCTCCGGCGTGGTGGGCAAGTGCCTGCAGTACCAGGATCTCGATGACGTTGCCCGTTCTGCCGCCCGCGTCGGCGGCCGTCAGCAGCCCCTGCAGCAGGCCAGTGACGCCGTGCAGGGAATCCCTATCATCGTCGGTCGCGTAGTGCGTCAGGAGCACCTTGGCGAGGGTGATGTGCTCGAATTCCCTGATGTACGTGAGGTTGTCGTCCACGGACAGGCCCTGTTCCCGGGCCCAGCCGAGTGCCTCGCCGACCTTGCCGTGCGCGGCCAGCACGCGTGCCCGTAGCGCCGGGACGGGCCGCACGTTCGGGGAGAAGTCGCCGAGGTACACGCGCTGCGCTTCGTCGAGCAGGGTGAGTGCGCCGGCCAGATCGCCCAGGGCTTCCCGGATGCGGGCCATCGCGACCCGCGACCGGTACGCATTCTGCGGCAGCCCGGTGTGCTCGCCCAGCTCCTGGCTGCGTTGCAGGTGTTGTGCGGCGGTCGTCAGATCGCCCCGCTCGCAGGCGATCTGGCTCATGCCCACATACATGTCCGCCGTTCCCCGGAGCACGGACTCCGCTTCCGTGCCGGCGAACTGCAATGCCTGCTCAAAAGTACGGAGCGCATCGCCCATGCGACCCTGCGTGGTCCGGATATCAGCCAACGTGATCGAACATCCCAGGACATCTGAGATGTGCCCG
>JBBQJM010000481.1:0-3139 GCA_038325895.1 Mycobacteriales bacterium | reverse complement strand
CGAACTCACCCTGCGCGCGTTCCGCCGCAACAACCTCGCCAACCCCCTGGAAGTGGCGACCGACGGCGAACAAGCCCTGCAACGAATAACCCCCGACGACGGCAGCGAACCCCTGCAACCCGCGCTGATCCTGCTGGACATCAAACTGCCGCGGCTGTCCGGGCTCGACGTCCTGGCCAAGATCCGCGCACACCCCCGCGGCGCGCACCTACCGGTCGTCATGCTCACCACCTCCGACCACGAAACCGACATCGCCCGCGCCTACGACCTCGGCGCGAACAGCTACGTGCGCAAACCGGTCGACTTCACCGCGTTCATGGACACCGTCAAGACCCTGGGCCTGTACTGGCTGGTGATCAACATCCCGCCACCACCGACCCCCTGACCCGCACCCCGAACCCACCCGGCCGCGGCTCGATACCCGCGTGTCCCGATGCCGACCCCCGACACAACCTCCCTATCGCCGGGTACCGGGCTCCGCCCTGATGAAAACCCTCGGGGTGGCTGCTGGGTCGGTGACGTTGCGCCAGGTGGCCACGAGACTGTCCCCGGAGGGGACTGCTGTGATCTTCCCTGACCGACGGGGGCCGCGACACCGCGCAGATCGCCGCGGGCAGCGCCGGCCTATGCAATCGGGATCAGCCGGGCCCGGTAGATAAAGGGCAAACCCTGGAGCGGTCTGAGCGTCTCCTCGACGTCGCTTCTCTGCATCAAACGCCTTGTCGTGGATGCGTTCTCGTGATCCGCGTGACGCCGGTGACCGGTGCGCGGTCGGGGGACACCGAGACGACAGGTCGCGCCGAGGCCTCCGAAAGGAGCAAACCTTCCCATGCCCCAGCCACGGGTACCGCCGTCGGCGCTGCCGGTCGCCAGAAACGGAACGATACCGACACCGCGGACAGGGCACGTTGCCGCCTCATCGTGACCGCCGCCCCGACATCGCAAGGGTTCGGCGGACCGTTCCGGTGGCGTTGACCTTTGGGGCCTGTTCCGGCGTTGACCTTTGGGGCCTGTTCCGCGCCGATCAGCATCGACCGTGACGAGCGATGAGCAATCCGCGGCCAGCGTGTCCACCCCACCGTCCGTGGTCGACCGGCTCGCCCACCCTGCGCTCAGGAACCATCCTGGATCTGCACGGCGCCACCATCCCGCCGGCCTCATCCGCGACACCCTCCTGGGCAAACCCCACCGAGACGACAAGAAACCCGTCATCGCGCTGGGCGACATCGACCCCCGCGAGCTGCGCATCACCAACGCGGTCATCAGCGGACCACTCGATCTCAACAACACCCACATTCGACCCACCGTTGAGATCACCCAATCACAACTGACCGACCACATGACCCTGCAGAACGCGAACCTCGACCACGACCTGAACCTCGAAAGCTGCTCCCTACCCAGCCTGGACATGATCGGCGCGCACATCGCCGGGGAACTCGTCATGATCGGCGCGCACATCACCGGGGAACTCGTCATGACCAGTGCCCAGCTCACCGGCACCAACCAGGGCGGTGACAGCCTCAACTCAACGGCGACCGCCTGCAGGTGGACAGCTATGTGTTCCTGGACGGCGGGTTCACCGCTACCGGCGCCATCGGGCTGAGCGGCGCCCCGCTTGGGGAACTGCGGGTCGTTGTCGGTGGGCCGCGAGTGGGGCTGCTGCCACACCACCGGTTCTCAAGGTGGCCGGGGAGTGGTCGGTGACCTGCGGCTGAACTTGGATGATGTGCAGTCGTTCGCCGGGTCCCGGGTCCGACCCAACAAGCGGCAGCGATCTGAACCTCACCGAACGTTCCGGTCCGAATAGGCTATTTCGGGTACTCGAAGGTGGGCCAGCGCCACTTCGAACTCGCACACCTCGCGCACCTGGGCGCCGGTCTCCTGGTTGCCCGCGGACTGGACGGCGTCGGCCTGCTCCCGGTTGCGGTGCATGGCCTCGCGGCTGTCGTAGATAGCCGTGGACATCGCACTACCGGAGGCGCGGTCGACGAGCAGGCTGGCCGAACAAAAGCCGTCCAGCTCTTCCATGGCCGAGATCGAGACCATCTTGTAGACATCGACGGCGTGGTCGATGGCCGCGGGATCCATCCGCAGCAAGGTGGCGCGGGCGCAGGCACCCGGGTGCGACGGTTGGTCGCGGTGCATGAAGAGGATCTCCCACTCCCCGACCCTCATGGTGCCGCCGAGGGTCTCCACCGCCCGGTCACGAATCACGCCGACCGGCCCGGCGGGCGCTCGCATCGCGGCCTTGGATTCCCACGAGCAGGTCAGGACACAGCGGCAGGAGTCGCGGTCGACCAGCAGGGACAAGCCGATGAAACCGTCCATCCGCTGCAGCGCGGGCAGCGCCTCGTCCCGGATGCGCGCGATACCCGGGTCGATCGACTCCCGCTTCGCCAGGACCGTGGTGGAACGTGCGTACACGATCACCATCCCCTTCTGTGTCAGGCGGCGCCCGGTCGGCGCCACCGGTCGCGGTCCACGCTCCCTACGACCGGCCGTGCATGACAAGAGAAAGCCGAGGGGCTGCGGGGACGCAGGTGCACCACGGTCCCGGCAGAAACGGCGGCCCCGACGCTCGCTGGCCGCGGTGCGCGCCGGGGTTGCTCGGCCACATGTCACACGGCGCTCGCCCGGCAACACGCCAACAACATGCTGTTACCCCGCCGCTTCGATCGTGATCGTGATCGTTTATGAAACAACGGATCTGCCGGGCCGGGTTACCGGCAGTATCGGCTATCAGCACCTGCGGAAATACCGGCGAAGGAAACTGCTGCGCCCGCTGCGTGGCCTGCCCCGTCAACACCTGCAGGTACAGCTGGTACTTCTCGCTGGGCGCCAACCGCTGTCGTTGGTCGCGGTAAATGGCTCACTCTGATCGAATTATTTGGCTCACATCGGGCGGCCCGGACGGTCGCCTGACGCGGTGTGAGCACGCCAAAGGGTCGCCACCGGCCGCGGGCAGCGCCAAATAGCGCGATCAAGGTGAGCCAAATAATTCGACCATTCACACTCAAGAGCTATCAGCGTCTGGGCTATTTCCCGAACATCACCGACGTTCCGGCCAGTGTTGTCGAGCACATCCGCGGCGAGCTGGGTTTGGCCATCGGTGTCGATCGGGCATCTGAGGCTGAGCGGA
>JBBQJM010000480.1:0-3143 GCA_038325895.1 Mycobacteriales bacterium | reverse complement strand
GGTGCGAGTTCGCTCCTGTCGTACGTGCCGTTGGTGTGCATCTTCTTCGGGCTGCTGAGCCGGCGGCAGCGTGGGCACGGGGGGAGGGCGAATCATCAGGATGTGTCTCATGCATCTCTTCGGGTGCGCTCGGCTGGTCGGTCAGGTGTGCGCCCAGACGGTTGAATCGGCTGCTACTGCCCTGCCCGGGACCTATGCCCCTGCTGCGTCCGCGCACGGGGTGGTGGACTCGATGCATGTTCGGTGGTGCGCTGTCTGGTCTGTCGGTGCTGCTCGTCGGTGCCGTCGGGGCGGTGTTGTTGACCGGCTGCAGTACGGCCACCGCGCCGACCGGGTCGGGGATGATGGGCGGCGGGTCGGCCGTCGTTGCCACCAATCCGTCCGGTCCGGGCCCGGGGATGATGGGCGCGTCGGGCTATGCCTATTCGCGGTTGACCTGTGCGGCGCCGACATCCCTGCCTGGTTCGACGGTGACCGTGACGTTGGGCGACATGGGTATGACGCAGATGATGGGCGGGGTCGCGCCGCTGGGCGGGCACATGATGCTGCAGGTCGCACCCGCGACGGTGCCGGGTGGTCAGATCAGCCTGGTGGTGTCGAACATGGGGTGGCGGACGCATGAACTGGTCGTCCTGCCGTTGGCCAATGGCGCCGTGGCCGGTCAGCGGGTTCCGGGTGCGGACGGCAAGGTCGACGAGACCGGCAGCCTGGGCGAGGTGTCCAACAGTTGCGCCGCCGGTGCCGGTGACGGGATCACCGCCGGTGCGGTCGGCTGGACCACAGTGACGCTGGCGCCGGGCCGGTACGAGCTGGTGTGCAACCTGCAGAACCACTACGCCAACGGCATGTACCAGGAGCTCGTCGTCAGCTGACCGGCCAACCACTGGCAGCCCAGCGGACATCCACCGGTCGTCCCGTTCCGATGAAAATCCCGCTCGGATCGGTAGAACCGGCGGGGTGTGATCGGCGCAGTGCCCGACGGGACGTTCGACTGTTTCCGGCGCGTCCGCGGACGGTTTGGCTGGGAACAGGCAGGAGGAGGCGCGTTGTCATGATGTATGGCTACGACGATGGCTGGGGCGCCGGCGGCTGGGTGCTGATGAGCGTGGTGGGTGCTGGTGGTCGCGGGAGCGGTCATCGTGTCGGTGGCCGCGCTGATCCGGTCTACCCGGTCCGCCATGTGACGGCCGCGGCACCGCCGGCGCGGCAGGACCCCGGGCCGGGTTCGGCGTTGCGGGTGCTGGACGAGCGGTTCGCCCGGAGCGAGATCGACGAAACCGAATATCTGCACCGCCTGGATCTGCTCACGTCCCGGTGAATCCCGGGGCGGGGACGATGGCGCCGGCGTGGACCAGGCGTGTCAGTGCGGCGGGCCTGCTTGGGTATTAGGGGCCGGTGCGGCTTGGGTTGATTGGTGGCGCAGCCCGTGGGGCTGTTCGCAGTCCGGGTCGGCCGCGACGATGTCTCCCGATGAGGTGAACGTGTCGGCGTGGTCGACCTGCAGGGTGGTGTGGTCGATCCGGTAGCTGCTGTTGAGCAGGATTTCCAGGTCACGCGGACCTGGTGGCAGTCCCCGGTGGGGTCGACCAGGACGTGTGCGGACAGCGCCGGCATCCCGGAGGTGACGTCCCAGATATGCAGGTCGTGGACCTCCGCGATACCCGGCCGGCCGGCCATCGCCGGGCCGATCGCGTCGGGGTCGAGCCCTTCGGGGGCACCCTCCAGGAAGATCCGGCCCGATTCCTTGACCAGCCCGTACCCGGCCTTGGCCATCAACGCGGCGACGATCAGCGCGGCGAGGGAGTCGGCGCGGGTGAACCCGGTGAACACCACGACCAGCCCGGCGATCGCGGTGGCGATGAACGCGTACAGGTCGTTGAGGATGTGCTGGAACGCGCCCTCGACGTTCAGGCTGGTCCGGTTCGCCTTGCTGATCAGCCACGCCGCGGCGACGTTGATCACGATGCCGACCATCGCGGTGATGAACACCAGCAGGCCCTGCACCTCGGGTGGTTCGAACAGCCGGCGGATCGCCTCGTAGGTGAACCACGCCGCGAGCAACAACAGGGTCAGCCCGTTGGCCTGCGCGGACAGGATCTCCGGGCGTTTGAACCCGTAGGTCCAGCGGCCCTGCGCCTGGCGGGCCGCCAGGTTGATCGCCCACAACGCCAACACGATGGACGCGGCGTCGGTGAGCATGTGCCCGGCGTCGGAGATCAACGCCAACGACTGGGCGATGATCCCGACGATGACCTCGGCGGCCATGAACGCCACGATCAGGGCCAGCGCCCCGGACAGGTACCGCTTGTCGGCGTCCGGGTTCACCCCGTGTGAGTGACCATCGTGTCCGCCGCCGCGGCCATGGCCACCGCTGTGATCGCCGTGACCGTCGTGGTCATCGGTGTGATGGGGGTGGTCGTCGCCGGTGTCGTGGGTGTGTTGGTGGGTGTCGGTCATCGTGGGTCCACCGTTCCGGGTGAGGTGGTGGCGGTGCGCCCGTCGGCGAACGGGTCGCCGGCGGGCGCGGCTTCGGTTGGTGCGGAAGGCGTTGGGGCGTGGCAGGTGTCGCCTCGCCAGGCCTCGCGGCCCTCGCGGACGGCGACGGCGGCGATGACCAGCGCGGCGATCGGGTCGGCCCAGGACCAGCCGAACGCGGCGTTCAGCCCGAGCCCGACCAGCAGCACCGCGGACAGGTAGGTGCACAGCAGGGTCTGTTTGGAGTCGGCGACCGCCGATGCCGAGCCGAGTTCCCGGCCGGTGCGGCGTTGGCCGTAGGACAGCACCGGCATGATCAGCAGGCTGACCGCGGCCAGGATCAGTCCGACCGTGGACGGGGAGGCCTCGCCAACCCCGAACAGGCCGCGGACGGCGTCAATGGTGACGTAGCCGGCCAGGGCGAAGAAGGAGAAGGCGATGATCCGCAGCGCGGCCTTCTCACGGGTTTCGGGATCCCTGGCGGCGAACTGCCAGGCGACCGCCGCCGCGGAGGTCACCTCGACCAGTGAGTCCAACCCGAACCCGATCAACGCCGCGGACGAGGCGACGGTGCCCGCGGTGACCGCGACGATCGCCTCGACCACGTTGTAGGTGATGGTCACCGCAACGAACCAGCGGACCCGCCGGGCCAGCACCGCCCGCCGAGC
>JBBQJM010000479.1:0-3190 GCA_038325895.1 Mycobacteriales bacterium | reverse complement strand
TTCCGCGGTCGCTCGGGCCGCGGACCGTGCGTCCATTGCCGTCAGGTCCGCGTCCGAAGCGTCGGCGACGCCCGAATACCGGGCAAGGTAAGCGGCGTCCGCGAACGACATGTCGATGCCGCCGCTGCCCTGGTCCGAGAGGGACAACAGCGCGTCAAGCTGGGCGGCGAGGGCCTGTTCCGACATCGAATAGCCATGCCGTCGCAGCACATCCTCCACCGCCGTCATGCGCACATAATGGCAGTGCATGCGCAGTCGTGCGGATGATCGCCGCGGCTCGGAGAGAGCCGCCCGGGGCTCATGTGTCCAAGCCCTTGAGTGCCTCACTGCCGCCCGCGGTGAGAAGGTGGTGCGGCGGGTTCGCCAGGTGCAGCGCGATGTGCTTGCGGGGCGTAGCTGCCGGCCTGCTTCAGCGCGATGGCTGCTGCGGCATGGCCGAGCGCCACCGCGGATCCCAGCAGCGCGGGATCGGTCGCGATCCGGGAGACCGACGGTGAACCGAGCGGAGGGCGAACCTGCAGCACCCCGGGCAACTCGGCGAGGAGCCGCTCGGTCTCCAGAGTTCGTGCGGGACGCGAGTTCCAAGCCGGAAGCGCACCCGGGGCGTGTCTGCGGAACCACCGGCTCGTCACCCGGGCGGCGAGGGCTCCCGGAGGTTTCGACCGTTCGTCGAGGCGCCGGGTGCGCAATACCAGGGCGTGGGTGGCTCCGTCGGCCAACGCGGTGCGGATCGGCACGGGTTCGGCGACGCCACCGTCCAGGAACCGTCCGCCCCTCTCGAGTTCGACCGGCGGACCGGCCATCACGGGCAGGCATGAAGTGGCCCGCAGGGCGTCCTTGAGGGTGCCGACGTCCCGGATCACGGCGGCAAGATCAACGGGGCGGCCGTCCGCGCTGTCGGTGCCCAGCGGGTGCAGGCTCACCGGATTGGCCAGCACAGCGGCGAAATCTATCGGCAGCAGGTGGGTGTAGAGCACGTTGATCAAGAAATCGAGGTCGACGACCGGACGGCCGCGCACCACCCGACGGGAATCCATCACCCTGCGCATCACCCCTGGCGCCGTCCACCCGGCCATCGCCTCGGGCGCCCGACCGCAGAGCAGCCAGGCACCGTTCAACGCTCCGGCCGAGGAGCCGTAGACGGCGTCGAAGCAGTTGGCGAGGCCCATTTCGTGAATGACGCCGATCATTCCGGTGGAGTACGCCGCCCGGCTACCGCCGCCCTCGATCACCAGGGCCACCCGATGGTCGTCCCTCCGAGCGTCCGGGGTTCCGCCGTGCGCCCGCCGCTCCGCCAGAATGTCGAGAACCGTGGCCCGCATGGTCGACCTGCTTCCCCTTCCCGTGTCCTTCGTTCGCGGCTGTCCTGCTGCTCTCCGGGACCGCCGCGGCTGCTGGCGGAGCCTAGTCCACATCCCTGCGACTATGGTCAAACCGACATCCCGATCGGTCCCCGACCCACGGCGCGGGTGACGCCCACCTGCCAGGCTCGGTGCATGAAGAAGATCCCCTTCCCGCAGGTGGGGGAGGAAGTCGAGGGAGTCGGCCCCCGATTGACCGGGTACGCCTGGCTGTCGATCGCGGCGGCCCTGGTCACGATCGGGCTGAAGTTCGGCGCCTACCTGATCACCGGGTCGGTCGGCCTACTGTCGGATGCGGCCGAGTCGCTGGTCAACCTGGTCGCCGCCGTGGTGGCGTTGATTGCGCTCACCGTTGCGGCGCGGCCCGCCGACGAGGGCCACCACTACGGCCACGGCAAGGCGGAGTACTTCTCGGCGGGCATCGAGGGTCTGATGATCTTCGTCGCGGCCGGGGTGATCCTGGTCAGTTCGGTGCAGCGTTTCTTCAATCCGGTTGCGCTGGAAAGCGTTGGCCTCGGGGTGGCGATTTCCGCGGTGGCCTCAGCGGTGAACGGCGCGGTCGGATTGCTGCTCGTCCGCGCGGGACGGGCTCACCGTTCGGTGACGCTGACCGCGGACGGAAAGCACCTGCTCACCGATGTGTGGACATCGATCGGCGTGATTGTCGGGGTCTTGCTGGTGGCGCTCACCGGCTGGGAGCGGTTGGACCCTGTCGTCGCCGCAATTGTCGGGGTCAACATTCTCGTCACGGGATTCCGGCTGGTCTCCCAGTCCGTGACGGCGCTGCTCGACGCGTCGCTCCCGGCGGAAGATGTCGCCGAGGTGAACCGAGTGCTGGACGAGATGCGCACGGCAGAAGTGTATTTCGCCGACCTGCGGACCCGGGCGTCGGGTCGGGATCGCTTCATTTCGTTGACCGTGCTGGTCCCCGGAGACTGGACCGTGCAACGAGGACATGACCAGGCGGACTCGGTCGAAAGAAGAATTGCCACGGCATTGCCCAGCACCGGCGTGCAGACGCACCTCGAACCGCACGGCGCGCACCCTGCCGCCCGGAAGTAGGCAGCGACTCGCCTGAACTTGGCGTTCAACCTGCGTGCTCGTGTCTGACTATTGTTGTTGATCTTGTCCGCCGTGTCGCCGTGACGTGGTACGGCCACCGCGTGATCATCTTCGGGTTCCTCTCACAGAACTTTGAAGACGCAGGCGGTGGCCGTGGGTGTCAGTGTGCCGTATCCAGGGGTGTCCGGGGAAGCCGGTCCGGTCGGGCTTGGTGATCTTGAGGCGTTCCGGGCGGAGTTCTACGACTGTCTGTCGTCGCGGGCGGACGCGTTGTTCGAGTTGACCGATGCGCTGTTGTGCTCTCCGGGTCCGGTGTCGACCTTGGTCGATTTGTCGTTGTGCCCGGAGCATCGCCGCGGTCACGGCGCCCTGTACGACGGTGTGAGTAGCGGTGCCATCGAAATCAAGGGGTTGCAATTCGCGATCGCCGCGTTGAAGCTGCCACGCGGCAGCGACGGTCGGATCACCTTGGCCGTCGACGTCAGCCCGTGGCTGCGCCCCGACGCGCCGACCAGCGCGGAACGACTGTTCTGCCATGTCCACGGCCGCGGCAAGAATCAGGCGCAGATGATCCCGGGCTGGCCGTACTCCGTCATCGCCGCGTTGGAACCGGGTCGCACGTCGTGGACGGCGGTACTGGACGCGGTGCGCCTGAGACCCGACGACGACGACACCACCGTCACCGCCACGCAGGTCCGGGAGGTCATCGGGCGACTCCGGGCGGCCGGGCACGTCAACGCCGGCGACCCGGACGTCCTGTTGGTCTT
>JBBQJM010000478.1:0-3214 GCA_038325895.1 Mycobacteriales bacterium | reverse complement strand
CTGGCAGTCGTCGTGGCCTTCCTGCTCTACCTGCTGGGCGCATGAGCGCTCCGGCCACGCGGTGATCTTGCGGCGACTACGGTGGAAGGTAGTGAACGAACCAGGTTCCGGTGCCGTTTGGGGCGCTGGAAGGAGAGGACTCCTGATGAGCCAGATCGATGAAACCGAACCCGGGTCGGAGACCGACGGCGCCGATGGCGTGGCCGAACAGCTGTCGATCGAGGACAGCCTCCTGGACCGAGGCATCGACGACGTGCTCGACGAGGGCTACTCACCGCCCGATCGTGAACCCGCCGTCCGAGTGCCCACCGAATCCGAGGAAGCACGTGGGTCCAGCCTGAACGAGCTGCTGGCGGCGGAAGAGCCCGACGTGTGGAACGTGGAGTCGAACAACCTGTTCGACGAGAGCGGCGACGAGGTGGGGGATCAGCGCGCGGGTCGGCTCGTCGACCCCGACGGCGGCGGGTATGTCGACCGCGACAAGGACCTGTTCGCCGGTGATGTCGGCATCGACGGTGCCGGTGCCAGCGCCGAAGAGGCGGCCGTGCACGTCATCGACGAGTACGACCAACGGTAGGCCCAGGGCTGTTCGCTCTCCGAAGTTCGCTCACAGAAGATTGCCCGCGAAAACCATTGCGAACCCTTCCGAGCACCACGTACCTTCGCTGGTACACGAGGAAGGAGGTGGTCCAACGTTGAAAACGTACAGGACTCGTGAGGTGGCTGGCCGCTAGGCCGCCGATCCCCACCGTCGGACCAAACATCCGCCCCCACACAGGGTTTGGATAACGCCCGAAGCACGACCGCCGTGGAATTCGTTTCCCGGCAGTCGGGGCGGCGGTCAGGCGAAATCCGGACAGTCATCCGGCCCCCGGGCTGCCGAACATCGTCCAGTCGGCCCACTCGGAACTCGTTCCGAGCGGAGCAGCCCGGGGGTTGTCCATGTGTCCGTCCCTACTTGCGGCCGAACGCCGGACCAGTCAGATCCCGCGTTCGGCCGGCAGCACCCCATGGTCGACGGCGCGGACCAACGTCGCGTGGTCGGCTTCGGTCTGATCGGCGTACAGGCGAGCGAACCGGGCCAGGGCGCGGTCGAGTTTGTCCGACGACCCGACGTAGCCGGCAATCATCGATGCGCCACTGGTTCGCGCGTGACCCTTGGCCAGCAGATGCCCGACGATGCCGGCGTAGTCGACGAGGGCGGAGCCGTCGATCGAGTCGAGCGCAACGGTGCCCTTCATGTTCCGGAACTGGCGCACGTAGTACTGCTGTTTATCCGCACTGGTCCAGCCCAGCAGCGGATCGCTGACCGTCTGGAGCGCCTGTTGGTACTCGACCACACGCTGGCCCTGGTGCGCGTGCCAGGCCGAGTCGCCGTGGACGTACTTGGCCAGCACCGACCTTCTGGCCTGTTTGAGCTGCAGGAAGACCACATCGTCCGGGCTGCTGCCCTCCAGCAGTGCGACGTAGGCGCGCAGCCCCACACTGCCGACCCCGACGACCTTGTGCGCGATGTCGACCAGGGTGTAGCCGCCCAGGGCTCGACGCCAGTGCGGCGCCAGCGTGCCCAGGTATTCGTCCAACGCGGTCGCCAGCAAGTCCGCGTCCTCGTCGCTGACCCGGGTGATCAACGGCGGCTCCTCGACGATTCGCCGCCGGCCCTGGTGCTCCTCGGTGAATCGCGGCAGCGCGCGGTCGCTGGTGCGAGTGCGCGCGCGCCGGGCGGCGCGTTCGATCTCCGCGCGCAACGACTCGTGCGAGGTCGTCTGCGTCAGCCGATCGACGTCAAGTCGCTGATAGGAACGGGCCAGCAGGGGCTGCTCGGACAGTTCGCGGACCTCGGTACGGTAGGCCGCGACACATTCGAGAACGGCTGCGTCGCAATCGATCTCGGTGGCACCATTCTGCCGGCCGGCGACCCAGATGCTGGCTACCAGCCTGCGCAGGTCCCATTCCCAACCACCGGGGTGTGCCTCGTCAAAATCGTTGAGATCGATCACCAGATCCCGCTCCGGCGAGGCGTAGAAGCCGAAGTTTCCCAGATGCGAATCGCCGCAGATGATCGGCGTGATCCCGGTGGCAGGCAGGTGCGCGACGTCTTCGGCCATGACGATGGCGGTGCCCCGCAAGAAGCCGTACGGAGTGGCCGTCATCCGGCCGACCCGGAGCGGGATCAGCCAGTCGAGCCGGCCCTCGTGCGACTCCATGATCTGCTGAACTGGATCGAGCCGACCGATCGGCGGCGCCCAGTCGCCCAGCGACGAGCGCGAGACCCGTTGCCGCAGTTCCCGTCCCATCCGATAGCGATCCTCCCGGGCGGTGGGCCGGCGGCGCAACGAGCCGAACGCATCACTGTCGGCTGTCGCGAGGACGACGTGGCCGGCGGACGACTGGGCGGCGGACTGGGCTGAAGTCACCGGGTCACACTCGCCGAAGCAGGACCCCGGGCGGGCCGGCGGCTCGGAACTGCCGCGCGGAGTGCCGTTCGGTCGCCGTCGGCAATCCCGCGAGCTGTCACGGTCCGGACATTAGCGGTCGCTTGATGGGACCGCGAAACCAGGCCGCCAGTGCCGCCGTCTGGACGGCCGGTCAGAACGGTGGTTCGTCCGGGTCGACAGGCTGCACATCGGGGGATGCGTCGGTGGACGTGTCGGTGGACGTGTCGGTGGGAAGGGGATGGGGCTCCTCGCGGGAGCGCTCGCGTCGTGGGGCTCTGATCAGCTCGCGAACCTGCTCGACCCGGCCGCGGACGGTGCTGACCAGGACCTTCAGCGCGATGGTGTCGGGAAACGGGCCGCCGAACTCGGCGTCGCGCCAGTCGGGGCGAAGTCCCTCGTCATCGACCTCCGGCGTGCCGGTGACGTTGGCCTGATCGCCACCTTGCGGAATGTCCCGGTCGATACCCGCTCCACACACCGAATGCGCCTCGTCGGGGGCGAGGAGTTCGCCCGGCAGGGTGAGGGTCCGCGGGGGGTCGGTGTATCGGTGGCCGGTCGGACTGGACCAGATCTGGGTGTGACCGGGTCCGCGGGTGTTCGACCAGGCGCTTTGGTGCTTGAGCCAGTGATGGTTGCGGCAGAGCGGGTCGAGGTTCGCGGGATCCGTGGCGCCGCCTGCGTCTGGGTCATGGTGGTCGAAGGGATCGCGATGATCGAGGTCGCAGCGCCACGCCGGTTGCCGGCAGGACGGGAACCGGCACGTCGTGGCCAGGGTG
>JBBQJM010000477.1:0-3218 GCA_038325895.1 Mycobacteriales bacterium | reverse complement strand
GTATTACGTCCCGGCCTACCTCTGCCTGGTCATCGCGTCGGTGTGCGTGATCAGCATTCCGACCCATCTCGCCGGATACCGTGAACGGGGGGTGCTCAAGCGTTACCGGTCTGCCTCACTGGGCATCTGGGTGATCGCCGGCTCGGAGTTGGTCGTCGCGTTCGCGCTGTCGGCGGCGAGTTCGGTGGTCCTGCTGATCGCAGCTCGCCTGGTCTACGGCTTCGACGCGCCGTCCTCACTGATCGGCGTCGTCATCGTCTTCTGCTATCTGACCGTCGGCTTCACCGCGATTGGCCTCCTGCTCGGCGGCCTGGTCCCGACCGCACGGGCCGCGCAGGCCGTCGGCCTACTGATCTGGTTCGTGATGCTCATGGTGGGGGGCGCAGGGCCGCCACGGGAAGTGCTGACCGGCGCCATGGGATACGTTTCGGACGCGACCCCGCTCTGGTGGGCCGTCCAGATCATCCACCAGCCGTGGCTCGGCCTCGATCCCGGAATGTCATGGTGGATGTTCACCGGTGCCGCCCTGATCAGCGGCGGCCTCGCGTTGCTGTTCTTCCGTTGGGAATAGGCAGCCCGACGCAAGTCGGCAACCATCGCCGTGCGCCCGACACATCGGACTATCGCATCCAACGATCGCAGCGCCCCGAGACGTTGCCGGTGGCTTGGTCGATGTCACTGCCGGGCGGAGTTCTGACCCTCACCGAACCGACATCCCCTCTCCACCAACGGTTCACCCTAGGGCACTACGTCAGGTGAGGTTATGCAGCTGTAGGATCACCGACTGCAACCGGCGGCACTCACCTTCGCCGCGGCAGGGGATTCATCCCCGGCGACAACGGGAAGTTCTGGGCTGAAGGGGGTTTGGAGCCCTGGTCCGGTCTGATCGTCACGCTGCCGGATTCACTGGTGAACGAGTGCCGTCACCCGGGAGTCCGTGCCCCTCCGCGCACTGCTTGATGGTCCGGAGCATTTTGCGCTCCATGATCAGGTGGACGGGGTCGAGCAGGAGAAGTGTGGGAGTCAGCCAGTGGGGTCGCAGGTCGCCGCGGACCCGGATGAGAAGCCGGCATCCCTGATCGACCGGTTCCAGCACGAAGGCCCACGTCCAATCCAGGACCACCCGGGAATGCGCTGACGCGGCGCCGCCGGTCAACGGGTCCATCGGAATGCGCAGCACCAGGCTCCGCGCCGGGTCCAGGCCGACAACGGTGAACCCGCCGTTCTCTGACAGCGCGACGGTGTCGCCGAGGGAGAGTGACTGCAGATGCGGGACGATCCGCCGGGCGCTCGCGCCCTCGGCGAAGTCCCCGATGCCGACTGCACGCTCGAGCCGGTCGTAGCTGTACCAGCCGCCGCGTTCGTAGCCCATCTGCACCAGCCAGGGCCAGACTTTGCCCGGAGGTCTGGCGATCGTCACCGCGTGGGTGGTGCGATAGGCGCCCGCTACGAGATCATCGCCGGGCAGTGCCCGGGTCGCCTCGTCGGGGGTCGCGCCCCAGGTGAGCTGCCATGGACGGACAACACGGGCGTAGGCGAACGCAGACGCGGCGACGGCGGCCAGGATGCAAAGGCGGGCAGGAACTTTCATCCCCGCAGCCTGTAGGTGCCAAGAGCCATGCGACAAGGGCCGAATGACCCGTCGGCACCCCGCGGTGAACCTTGCGACACGGGCAACAATCTGGCGTCCCGTGTTGCTGCCTGGTCGGCGGGGTACCGGTGCCCTGCAGTGTCGGGGGCGCTACCGTCGATAGAGTGAGTTGCGTTGTCGGTCAGGCAGTGTGGCTGATTGGCGCCGCGAGCGTCGGATCATTTTGACAGACAGGTCCAGCATCGGTTGGACCAGCCGCGGCAGCAAGGCGACCTCGGCGGCGATGAGTGATGGCAGCAGTGAACCGCCATCGGAATCATCGACCGCCCAATCCGCGAGGTCCATTCGCGCGGTCACCGTTGACCCGTGGTTGGCCATGGACCGGGCACCCAATCGTCGCGCGAACTTCATGGTCGGGTCGTTTTCGGCCAGGATTTCCCCGGCGACGGAGTTGATGCCTACCTCATCGGCCCGTCGTGCGAGCCGATGCAGTAGCAACGTGCCCAGGCCGCGCCGCTGCCAGGAGTCGGCGACCACGACGGCCACCTCCGCAGTGGCCGGATGTGCCGGGTCGCGGATGAATCGGGCGACGCCGACGATGCTGCCGGCTGTCCCGGGCGGAACAGCGACCAGTGCCTCGTGGTCGTGGTGGTCGATGGCGGTCAGGTAGCTGATCATGTGCTCGCTCAGTCGCGGCAGCGCGGAATGGAACCGGCGGTAACGCGAGAGTGTGCTCAGCCCCTCGACGAAGGCGGCCAGAGCAGGCGCGTCCTCGGCGCATAGCTGCCGCACCGAGACCCGGTCCCCCGAGCGCAGCAGGAACCGACGTTGCCGGTTGTCCCGGCGCGGCGGCCAGGGCGTCAGCGACGCGCCCAAGTCACGGTGGTTGGCCGCTCTCACCTGCGCAAGAGCCACGCACCCGCCTCGTACGCGCAGAGATGTCGAGATGACATCGGCCCGACGGGCCTCACTGTCCGGTTCCACCCGTGTGGTCGCCGCGATCGCACTGCCGGTCATGACGTCATGGACTTCTCCGAGGCTGTGGAAACCGTTCGGGTCGCGACCGATCCGGAAACGGGGTGCGTCTCACCCTGTTAGCAGATTAGCTGCCTCGGCAGCTAATCTGGGGAAGCGTTGGAGCGCGCGACGTCGATGTTGATGCAGTGTTAACCCTGCCGTCACCTTGCCGGACAAACCAAACGGCTCGGAGTCTCGGGTATGCCGACCTGTCGACGACGTGATCCGCACCGGTTGGGGATCGTCGATGCTTCCCCTTCCCGCACCGCGTCCAGGACTGTCGGAGGCTCGGCCTTCCGCGGGCGACTGGTCACTGCTGGCTGACCCGGCGCGGCGGATTGCTCCGACGTTCGTGGCGAACGGGGCCAGGTCGGGTCGGCACCTGTTGTTCCTGGAGCGTGAGCGAATCGTGTTGTTGATCACGGCCAACCAGGGGGGCGATGAGCGGTTTGATGGGGGAATGCGAGTTGATCCCGTCTTGCGAGCTCACCGACCGCTTGTCGTGGCTGCCTCCGCCGTCGTGCCGCTCGTGGCATGCGGAATCCTGGCACTGTTCCGTGACTCTGTGGCGAACACCAATGCCGCGCTGGGATTGGTGCTGCTGGTCGTC
>JBBQJM010000476.1:0-3218 GCA_038325895.1 Mycobacteriales bacterium | reverse complement strand
GCCTCCACGACGCGCGCCGCGTGTTCGGTGCGGTGCCGGCCGACGTACCGGGTGAAATGCGGTGACGCGCCACGGGAATCGGCAGGTGTGCCGTGCCGGTACTTACCGGTCAGCACGCCGCGGCCCAGCGGCGCCCAGGCGAGCAGACCGAGGCCGTGCACGGCGGCGGCCGGCAATACGGAATCCTCCGGCTCCCGCTCCACCAGCGAATACTCCGACTCGACGGACACCAGCGGGACCGGAATGCCGAACGCGCGGAGGCCACCGGCGATGGTGGCGACCTGCCAGCCGGTCATTCCCGACACCCCGACGTACCGGGCGCGACCGGAATCCACCGCGGTCCGCAGCGCAGAACAGGTCTCCTCGAAGATCACCGAGGTGTCGAACCCGTGCACCTGCCAGAGGTCGAGGTGGTCGGTGCCGAGCCGGGCCAGCGACAGATCCAGCGCCGCGAGCAACCGGCCGCGGCCGCCGCCTACCCCGACAGTGGTCGTGGCCAGCACCACCGACGAGCGCGGCACCACGTCGGGTACCAGGGTGCCGAGGATCGATTCGGCGTCCCCGTCGCCGTAGATGTTCGCGGTGTCGATCAGGCTGCCGCCGGCGCCGACGAATGCCTCCAGCTGCGCCGCCGCATCGTCGGCGCCGGTGTCGCGACCCCACGTCATGGTGCCGAGAGCCAGCCTGGACACCTCGAGTCCACTGCGTCCGACGCGGCGCGAATCCATGGCGCCAACCTACGCACCGGCCGTGCCGTGGCCCGTCAGGGGGCGCACCGGCGGGTACCGTGTGCACGCGGGGAGCCGACGGCACTGGGCCGATCGAGGGCCGATTTCTCGGCACCGGGCCGCTGGAACAAGGGGTGCCTGAACGTGCCAGACCGTGTGCGTCTTGGCCTGAACCTGGGGTACGTGACCTCGGCGGCCGAACTGGTGGGAAACCTCACACTCGCGAAGGCCGCCGAAGATCTCGGCTACGACGCGGTGTGGGCGGCGGAGGCGTACGGCTCCGATGCCGTCAGCGTGCTGGCCGCGGTGGCCGCGCGGACCACCCGGATCGGCATCGGCTCGGCCGTCATGCAGATCCCCGGCCGTACCCCCGCGATGACCGCCATGACGGCCGCCACCCTGGATGCACTGTCCGGTGGCCGGTTCCGGCTGGGCCTGGGCGTCTCCGGCCCGCAGGTCTCCGAGGGCTGGCACGGCGTGCGGTTCGACGACCCTGTGGGCCGAACGAGGGAGTACGTCCAGATCGTCCAGCAGGCCCTGCACCGACACCGGGTGACGGCCGGCGGCCAGCACTTCACGCTGCCGCTGCCCGACGGGCCCGGCAAGTCGCTGGTGCTCTCGCTGCAGCCGGTCCGCCCGGACCTGCCGATCTACCTGGCCGCTGTTGGTCCGCGGAACCTGCAGTTGACCGGGGAGGTCGCGGACGGCTGGCTGGCGATCTTCTTCGACCCCGAGTCCGCGGGCGAGTCGGTCGAGAAGATCCACACAGCGGCACTGGACGCCGGACGGGATCCGAGCCTGATCGACATCAGCGCACAGGTACCGGTCTCGGTCGCCGCCGACCCGCAGCGGGCCGCCGCCCGGGTGCGCGGCTATGCCGCGCTGTACATCGGTGGCATGGGATCGAAGAAGACGAATTTTTACCACCGGATCGCCTCCGGAATGGGCTACGAGCACGAGGCCGACGAGGTGCAACGACTGTTCCTGTCGCGCGACTACGCGGGCGCCGCGGCCGCGGTGCCGTTCGAGTTCCTCGACCGCACGTGCCTGCTCGGGGATGTCGACCGGATCGCCGATCGGCTCGCCCGGCTCGCCGAGGGTGGCGTGACCAGCGTGAACATCAGCTGCTTCGATGCCAGCCTGGAGGATCGGATCGACACCCTGCGGACGGTCGTGGAGGCGGCCCAGAAGGCGGGCGTGGCGGCGTGACGATCCTGCAGGCGATCATCCTCGGCATCGTCGAGGGGCTGACCGAGTTCCTCCCGGTCTCCTCGACCGGCCACCTGACCATCGCGGCCAAGATGATGGGGCTGTCCATCGACGACCCGTCCGTCACGGCGTTCACCGCGGTCATCCAGGTCGGCGCCATCTTCGCGGTGATCATCTACTTCTGGACCGAGATCGTGGTCTTGGTCCGCGCCTGGTTCCGCGGGCTGTTCAACGCCGATCGCCGCACCGACCCCGATTACCGGCTGGCCTGGCTGGTGATCATCGGGTCGCTGCCGATCGTGGTGGTCGGCTTCCTGGCCAGGGACATCGTCTCCGGACCGCTGCGGAGCCTGTGGGTGGTGGCATTCGCGCTGATCGTCTGGGGCGGCGTCATGCTGCTCGCCGAAGCCGTCGCCAAGCAGGACCGCGGCGAGCGCGAGCTCACCCTGGCGGACTCGCTGATCATCGGCTTCGCCCAGTGCCTGGCGTTGATCCCGGGCGTGTCCCGGTCCGGCGCGACCATTTCGGTCGGCCTGATGCGCGGGCTGGACCGGGTGACGGCCACCAGGCTCGCGTTCCTGCTCGGCATCCCCGCGCTGCTGGGTGCGGGCGTCTACGAGCTGCCGACCGCCCTCAAGACGGGCGGCGGTACCGGGGGAGTCGGCTGGCTGCCCACCCTGATCGGCACGATCGTCTCGTTCGTGGTCGCGTACGCCTCGGTGGCCTGGCTGCTGCGCTACGTCGCGGGTCACACGATCAAGATCTTCGTCTGGTACCGCTGGGCGCTGGCCGCGGCGATCATCGTCGCGCTGAGCACCGGTGCGCTGGCGGCGACATGACCGCTTCGGGTTTGACGGCGGCGCCACCGACCGCTGCGATGAAGACGCCGACGGCGGCGAACGGTGCGCCGTCGCCAGGGTCAGCGGTCCAGGACCGGCCGGAGCCCCGCTCCTGGGTGACGACGGTGATCCTGCTGCGGCACGGCCGGTCCACGGCCAACACCTCCGGCGTGCTGGCCGGCCGCACCCCGGGCATCAACCTGGACGACACCGGGCGGTCGCAGGCCAGCGGCATCGCCGAGAGGCTCGCCGACGTCGCCATCGATCGCATCGTCTCCTCGCCGCTCGAGCGCTGCCAGCAGACGCTCGCGCCGCTGGCGGCGGCCACCGGATTGACCGTCGAGGTCGACGACCGGCTCGCCGAGGTGGACTACGGCGACTGGGCCGGCCGGCCGCTGCGCGAACTCGCCACCGAACCCCTGTGGCGCACGGTGCAGCATCA
>JBBQJM010000475.1:0-3221 GCA_038325895.1 Mycobacteriales bacterium | reverse complement strand
CGGGGCGAGCAGGTCCAGCGCCCCGCCTGGTGACGACTTGCTCATCTTCGCGCTCGGTTCGGACAGGTCGTAGATCTTCGCGGTGGTCTTCAGGATGTAGGGCTCCGGCACGGTGAGCGTAGGCCCGAACCGGGAATTGATGCGTTGCGCCAGGTTCCGGGTGAGTTCCAGGTGCTGACGCTGGTCCTCACCGACCGGGACGACATCGGCCTGATAGGCCAGGATATCCGCGGCCTGCAGGATCGGGTAGGTGAACAGCCCGACGCTGGACCGGTCCGCACCACCCTTCTGCGACTTGTCCTTGAACTGCGTCATCCGGCCGGCCTCGCCGAAACCGGTCAGGCACTCCAGCACCCAGGTGAGCTGGGTGTGCGCGGGCACCTGCGACTGCACGAACAGGGTGGAGCGTTCCGGGTCGATGCCCAGCGCCAGCAGCTGAGCCGCGGCGACCCTGGTGCGCGTGCGGAGAAGGGCGGGATCCCAGTCGGCAGTGATCGCGTGCAGGTCGACGATCGAGTAGAAGGTCTGATGCGTTGCCTGCATGTCGACCCATTGGCGCAGGGCGCCGAGGTAGTTGCCGACGTGGAACGAATCCGCGGTCGGCTGGATACCGGACAACACGCGAGGAGACTTGGTGGTGGTGGCGGAACTCATGAACGCGATCTTGCCATCCTGACCAGCGCTTCCCCGGCCACGGAGCGTCGTCAGCGATCTCGTTGATCGGCCTCGGCGCGCGGGCTGATGTCGATCCGGGCGATCCTTCGACCGTCCATCGCCGCGACAGTCAGCTTCTGGTCGTTCCACATCACCGCATCGCCGGGCTCGGCCAGCCGGCCGAGGCCGGCCATCAGGAAACCGGCGGCGGTGTCGTACGGGCCGGGCGGGAGCTCGATCCCGGTCATCTCCGCGAAGTCGTCCAGGTTCAGCCGGCCATCGACCTGGGTCGCGCGGCCGTTGAGCGGACCGGCCGACGAGGTAGTGGACTGCTGACCGGCGGTCATCTCGCCGACGATCTCGGAGACGAGGTCTTCCAGCGTGACGATCCCGTCCGTGCCGCCGTACTCGTCGACGACGACCGCCAGGTGCTGCCCGGATTCCCGCATGTCGTGCAGGGCGTCGAGAACCACCTTGCTGCCCGGCAGCACGGTGATCGGCGTGCAGACGTCCTTGACACACGCCGCTCTGCCCAGCGGATGGGTCGGCACCAGCAGGTCACGCATGTGCACGACCCCGATCACCTCGTCGGCGTCGTGACCGATGACCGGGAACCTCGAATGCGGGTGGGTCAGCGCCAACCGCGCCGCACGAGAGATCGTCATCGCTGCCGAGAGGAACTCCACATCGGGCCGCGGCACCATGACTTCCCTGACCCGGGTGGTCTCGGCGTCGAAGACGTCGACGATCATTTTCCGTTCGGCCGAGCTGAGCGATTCGTGAGCGAGCACCAGCGCCCGCAACTCCTCGGGGCCCATCACCTCGCGGCTGGATTTCGGGTCGCCTCCGAAGAGCCGGATGACGGCGTCCGAGCATTTCCCCAGCAGCCAGACGACCGGCCGGAACAGCCTCGCCAGCAACGACAACGGGCCCGCCGCGAACAGCGCGATGCTCTCGCTGCGTTGCAGTCCCAACCGCTTCGGGGCGAGTTCGGCCAGCACCAGCGAGCAGAACGAGATGATCAGGGTGACGCCGACCAACGCGACGGGCACCGCCCAGGTGGGATTCATCCCCTCCACGACCAGCCAGTCGGCGACCCGCTCGGACACCGTTGCCGCGCCGAACGCCGAGGACAGCATGGTCGCGACGGTGACACCGATCTGCACCGCGGCCAGAAAGCGATTGGGGTCGGAGACCAGCTTGGCCAATCGCTGGCCGCGCTTCCCGCCGGTGTGTGCGAGCCGGATCACCTGGCTTTCCCGCAACGAGATCATCGAGATCTCCGCCGCGTTGAACAAGCCACCGATCGCGATGAACAGCAGGACGAGCGCGATCTCCCCCAGCAACTCGTTCACCTGGCCGCCTCCGGGCGCGACGCCGCCCGGGTCGAGTGCCTGGCAGGCGGGGGGTCCACGGACGCTCATGCTAGTCGCGGGACCCCCAGGCTCACGCCATGTCGTCCAGCGGCCGGAGTTCGTCGGCGTAGGACACCGACCGCCGGCGGAGCACCCCGCTCGGGCCGAGGGTGTACTGGCCCATCCGCCACAGCGGCGGCGAGTACGCGTGCACCGACACACTACCTGGGTCACGCCCGGTCAGCCGGTGGATGTGATCCGGCCCGAAGCTGAAGGCCGACCCGGCCTGCACGTCGGTCCGCACGCTCGCCGTGCCGATGGCCAGGTTGTGTTCGGTGAGCGCCCCTTTTGTGACTGCGACCGCCCCCGATGAGATGTCGTGGTCATGCCAGCCGGTGTCGTTCTGCGGAGTCCAGCACAGCAGCCAGATGTCGACATGGGTGTCCCGGTGCAGGCTGACGTAGTGCCGCTTGTCGTCACTGAACGCGATGTGCGGCGCCAACAGCGCCGACTGACCGGCGACGGACGCGGCCAACGCGAGCAGTTCGCTCTGGTCGAGGTCCCGGCCAGGAAGGGAGGTCAGCGTCACGCTCGGCCGGACGTTCGCGATATCCACCGCGCTGCGGGCAGGGACGGCGTCATCGCCCACCCGACCGGCGATGTCGGCGACCGGGTCGCACGCCACGACGTCCTGGGATGCAACGCCGGTGACGATGGGCCGGCCGGTGGTGACGAGGTGATCAGCGGGTGCGGTCATGAGCGTGGTCCTTCCAGGAGTCGGAGCGGGTTGGTGTGGCGCAGGGCGACGGCGGCGGCGTCCCCCAGGTCGGGCTCGGCGGGTTCGCCGTAGGGCCGGTCGCTGCCGATGACGATCGGATCGATGCCCAGCACCCGGATCAGGCTGTCCAGGCCCTGCCGCGAGTAGGACGAGGTGTCGACGAACACCCCGGGATCGCTGACAAGCGGGCGGCCACCGCGGGCCAGGAACCGCTCGTGATGAACGGGGCCAAGGCCGGCACCTGCCGCGAAGCAGATGCGCAGGTCGGGCAACAGCTGGCGGCCGATCGCCTGCCAGGACCACCACGCCGCCTGCAACTGACTCGGGTAGTCGACCACCGCTGCCCACCACGACGGGAGCCGCTCGGTGTCCGAGCCCGCACCGGCTGCGCCCCGGCCGGCGACGGGACCGGGATGCACGAACACCGGCTTACC
>JBBQJM010000474.1:0-3236 GCA_038325895.1 Mycobacteriales bacterium | reverse complement strand
CCACCCGGTTGACGATGAAGCCCGGTGTGGACGCCACCCTGACCGCCGACTTACCCCACCTGGTGGCCAGCTCGGCCACGTCCGCAGCCACCTGCGGATCGGTGGCCAGACCGGACACCACCTCCACCAACCGCATCACCGGTGCCGGGTTGAAGAAGTGCAGGCCGAGGCAGCGTTCCGGCCGCCGCAGCTCGGCCGCCACCGCCGTGATCGACAACGAGGAAGTGTTGGTGGCCAGCACACACCGATCGTCGACGACCGTTTCGAGACCAGCGAAAATCCCCCGCTTGACGTCAAGGGATTCCACCGCTGCCTCGACGACCAGCCCGCAGCGGGCGAGATCGGTGACATCGGTCGCCGCCGTCAGATTGACCCTGGCAGCTTCCGCCTGCGCCGCCTCGAGTCGGCCCTTGCCGACCATCCGGTCCAGCCGGGTGCCGATCCCGTCGACGGCCGTCTGGGCGCGTCCAGCCACGGCGTCCAGGACCAACACCTGGTGACCGGCCAGGGCCGCGATCTGGGCGATCCCGGCACCCATTGTTCCGGAGCCGACCACTCCGACGGGAGCGGCTGCGGTGAGCTGCATCAGGCATCTCCAGGCTTCGACAAACCGAACGTTCAGTAAAGTGATACCGGACCGCGGTTGGCTCGTCAATGCTCCGAAATCGACGGCCGGCACCATCACTCGCGGTCGCGGTCACCGCATTGGAAGGTCGCCCGGATGGGCGAGAGCCTGCCATTGGCGGGCAATTCGGGGGCCAACGAACCCGGGTGCAGGATTAACCATGACACGATGAAGGTCGTATTTGCGTCGATTTCAGCGTACGGGCACCTCTATCCGATGATGCCGCTCGCACTGGCCTGCGCAGCGGCCGGACACGAGGTCACGGTGGCCATCGGGAACCGTTCCTGGGCAGGCTGCCACTGCCCACGGTGCGCGGCGTCCCCGTCGGCGTGGACCTGGACTGGGTGGTCCGGGAGACGAAGCACCGCCACCCGGAGGTCGAAGGTACGAACTGAGCGTGGCGATGTTCGGCGACACCACCGCGGACCTGATGAGTGCGACCTTGATTCCGACGTTCCAACAGATGCGGCCGGACCTGGTCGTCTACGAGGCGATGAACGCCGGCGCCGGAGTGGCCGCCGGTGCGCTGGGCATCCCGGCCGCGGCCTATGCGATTGGACTGGCCACCTTCGCGGTCGGCATGATCCATGCCGCGGCGGTCGGGTACCACGCCGATCGCTGGGCCGACCACGGCCGTCGCGCTCCGTCCGATGCACCCTTGCTGGCCGCGGCCCTGCTCGATCCGGGGCCCCCGTCGATTGGTCAGGGCGGCCGCGCCACCACAGTGCCCACGGTGCCGATCCGTCCGGTCGCCTTCAGCGAGTCGACCGCTCAGCTGCCCGACTGGCTGACGGCGCCACGCACCCGACCTCGGGTCTACTTGACCCTCGGCACAGTGGCCTCCGGGGCGGTCGAGGTGCTGAACAGGGCGGTCTCCGAGATCGCACCCTTGCACGTCGATCTGTTGGTCGCCGTCGGCCCGGAGGGTGACCCCGCCACCCTCGATGCAGTTCCAGGCAACGTGCACGTCGAGCGGTTCGTCGCGCAGGCGGAGGTGCTGCCGCGGGTCGACATCGTCGTCCACCACGGCGGTACCGGCACGGTGCTGGGCACATTCGCTGCCGGGCTACCCCAGCTGATCCTGCCGCAGGGCGCTGACCAATTCCACAACTCTCGCCGCCTGGCCGACGTCGGAGCCGGTCGAGCCCTGCTCAACGACCAGCAGCTGCCCGGCGAGATCGCTCGAGCCGTGACCGAAATGCTTGCAGGCTCCTCCGAGCGGCAGGTAGCGATCCGGCTTCGTGACGAGATTCACGCACTGCCGACGCCCGCCGAGATCGTACCCGAACTCGTTGCGTTGGCGGGGTCTTCGCCGAGTGACGGTCGATAGCTGAAAATCGAGACGGTACTGGTGCCCGTCGACGATCTCGGTCGAACTCAGCGGGGCTAGCCCACGGCTGGCCCGGCGTAAATTGCCCACGCATGGGCCAGAAAGGCCGCGTCACCGTGGCTCATCTCTGGAAGCATGGCCCTGCTAGGCGAACCCGAAAGCGATCGGTGCTCCGCGGTGTCGAGCGGGTCATCGGGCGGAGCGCCCTTCAGATCCGCCCCGAAGGGGGACAGCATGGCTACCGTGACGGTCACCGCCGTGCAAGCGGCCTATGTCCTGATGGACCGGCGCGCCTGCACGGACAAGGCGATCTCGCTGCTGCACCAAGCCGCCGACAACGCCGCGAGGATCGTGGTGTTCCCCGAGGTGTTCATTCCCGGCACACCAATCTGGATCGACTCCAGACCGATCTGGGATGGAGACGCGGACTGGTACGCGATGCTGGTGGATCAGGCCGTCGTCGTGCCGGGGCCTGTCACCGAAGCCCTGGGCGCGGCGGCACGCACCGTGGGCGCCTACGTGGTGATCGGGGTGCAAGAACGCGATCCTCACGGCGCGACCATTTACAACACCACCCTCTATTTCGGTTCCGACGGTGCCCTCCTCGGCAAGCACCGCAAGCTGATGCCCACCGGCTCCGAGCGCACCGTGTGGGGTATGGGCGATGGTTCCACCCTTCCGGTCATCGACACGCCGCACGGCAGGCTGTCCGGACTGACCTGCTGGGAGAACTTCATGCCCCTGGCCCGCTATTACCTATACAGCCAGGGCGTCGACATTTGGGCCGCCCCGACCCTCGCCCCCAGCGACGGCTGGATCGCCACCATGCAGCACATTGCTCTGGAAGGCCGCTGCTATGTCATCGGCGTCAACCCCTGCCTGCACGTCGACCAAATCCCGGCCGACTTCCCTCACCGCGATCGCCTGTGGACTGCGGATCACGACAACGCAGGATGGGTGGAACCCGGCAACAGCGTGATCATCGATCCCACGGGCAAGTTCTTGGCCGGGCCGGCACGGCACGGCATAGCACGGCATGGCACGAGGAGACCATCCTGTACGCCGACGCCGACCTGGCCGCGGTGCGCGCCGCCCGCCGGTTCTTCGACCCGGTAGGTCAAAACAGCCGCCCTGACATCTTCCAACTCCGGGTGGACACCCGCTCCCGACATCCGGGTCGTGCTGGACCTGCTGGCCCCCGGTGCCGAAAGCGACTGATCGCTCGCCAACGACTTCGATGAGCTACAAACGGACGGCCTTCGGACGGGCCGGCAACGTTGT
>JBBQJM010000473.1:0-3252 GCA_038325895.1 Mycobacteriales bacterium | reverse complement strand
GGTGATCGCGGCTCCACCGGCGATGCGACGCGGTCGCTGGGTGGGATCGGGTTCGGTGCGCATCAGAATGACCGCTACCACCACCAGGGCGATCGGGAAGATCACCGCCAGCGAGCCGATCCACACCCGGACGGCGTCCTCGGCCAGCACGCCGATCGGACCGGCAGCCTGCAGCCATGTCCCGGCAGCGCAGACCAGGGCGAGCGCGATCAGGCCGAGCGCGATGCCGTCGCGCCGGTGCACCGCGTCGATGTCCCTGGTGGCCGCCGCGCCGCGGCCGATGGCCCGCACCAGGCTGCCCAGCCAGCGGGCGATGAGACTCCAGATCCGCAGCACTCCACGACCGATGCCTTTGGCCGCGGTGACGATCGGCGACGGCTCGTGCCGCGGCGGTGGGCTCTGCCGGGTCCGCGCCGACGCGGACGCACCGCGGGCGCCCGAGCTCTTGGCCTGGCCGCCCTTGGCGCCGGGGCGGCTACCCGAACGGGTTCCGCCTGATCCGGAGCCGCGCGCGGAGGTTTTTCCGGACGCGGCACCGGATCGGGTGCGGGTGTCGGCGCGGTTCCCGGATCGGGAACCGGAGCGCGGTGAAGCAGAGGTCTGTCCGGCCATGCGCTCACGCTAGCCTCTGCCGTCACAGTGATCCCATCTGCCACACCGGTTGTGGGTCGGATCGACAGCGACCAGACGCTCCACGGCACAGGTGCTGCGCACGGTTCAGCGGGGGCGCGCCGGAGCCGGGGAAAGGGGTATTCGTAGAGGTGGGACTGCAAGTAATGGGACTGCAAGTAATGGGAAGGAGTCGATGGGCCGGTGCGCACCGCAACAATCATCACTGTCTACTTGAGCTTGAGTGTTATCTTGATCTTGATCGGCACCATGCTGGTGCACTGGCGTCGGTTCAGTCACGAGACCGATCGGTACCGGGCCTGGCAGTCGGTGTTCGGTCAGCGGGGTGCGAAGGTCGCGCTGATCATCGGGTTCGTCTCACTGGCCGTCCTGGTCGGTGCGCTGGCCGCGTTCCAGGCGCAGCCGGTGCAGTGATCCTGTCCGGGTTACTCGCCGAGCGCCGCGACCGCGCCGATCACGATCACCGCCGGCGACCGGGCGTCGCGCGCCCGCTCCACGATGTCATGGACGGTTCCTCTCGTCACTCGTTGCTCCAGGGTCCAGCCCTTCTCGATCACCGCGACGGGGGTACCCGGGTTCATCCCCGCGCTGAGCAGCCCGGCGCAGATCCGCGACAGCGCGGCCACGCCCATCAGGAT
The DNA here is from genome assembly GCA_038325895.1 of Mycobacteriales bacterium. GTDB lineage: Bacteria > Actinomycetota > Actinomycetes > Mycobacteriales > Nakamurellaceae > Nakamurella. Next base: position 1,984 of record JBBQJM010000473.1, on the reverse strand, counting down.
CACCAGGGTGCCGCCGTCCGAGGCCAGGGCGCGCCAGTCGGCCGCGTCCGCCCCCTCGAGGGCATCGTGCCCGGACAGCACCGTCACCTGCCGGGCCAGCCCACGGTGGGTGACGGGGATGCCCGCCGCTGCGGGTACGGCGAACGCACTGGTCACCCCGGGCACCATCGCGACGCTGACGCCGGCCTCCCGGCAGGCCGCGGCTTCCTCCCCGCCGCGGCCGAGCACGTAGGGGTCGCCGCCCTTGAGCCGCACCACCCGCCGGCCGGCCTGCGCGTGCTCGACGAGCAACTGGTTGATCTCGTGTTGTGACACCGCGTGCCGGCCCGGCGTCTTGCCCACGTCGATGACCAGCACCTCGGGGCCCAGTTCGTCGAGAACGTCCAGCGGAGCCAGCCGGTCCACCACGACCACGTCGGCTGCCGCCAGTTCGCGGCGGGCCCGCAGGGTGAGCAAATCCTTCTCGCCCGGCCCGCCGCCGACGAGGACCACATGCCCGCCGGCCGGGCGGTGCCGCCGGAGCGGCAACGTACCGGCGTCCAGCGCCTGGGCGATGGCGTTGCGCACGGCGACCGACCGGCGCGGGTCGGCGGTGCCGCCGGCGCCCGACGACGCGACGCTGATCACCAGGTCGTCGCGGCGCAGTGTTGCGGGAGACCGGGCGCTACCGGCGGCGGCGTCGTCGGCGCGCACGCAGAACGTCCGCTGGGTGGTGGCGGCCGCCTCGACCGCCTCGTCGGTGACCCGATCACCCGTGGCGGCAACAACCAACCAGGCACCGTCCAGGTCGCCCCGCCGGTACTCCCGCTGCTGCCAGCCGAGCAGGCCGGCGGCCGCGTCGGCAACGATCTGCTCGCAGGCGTATGGCGCGACGACCAGCACGTCGGCGCCCGCGGCCAGGCAGGCGGCCACCTTCCGCGCGGCCACCGGTCCCCCGCCGACCACCACAACGCGGCGGCCGGTCAGGGACAGGTGCAGGGGGAAGCCGGTCCCGGAAATCAACTCCGTCATCAGGGTGCTGATTTTGCCACCCCTTGGACGACTGGACCGCTGATCGCCCCAGTCCTGGATCACACGCCTTCCAACTTGCTAGGCGACTCTCGGAGGTAGACGAACCAGGTGACCAGGAAGCACACCGCATAGAAGGCGATGAACCCGATGTAGGCGGAGTCGGCGGACTTCGTCGCCAGGAACGACTGCCGGAACGCGAGGTTGACCAGCACACCGCCGAACGCGCCGATGGCGCCGGCGATGCCGATCAGCGCGCCGGCCATCCGCCGCGACCTGGCCATCGACACCGCCGGGTCCGCGCCGTTGATGATCTCGGTGCCGGACTTCGACGTGAAGATCGCCGGGATCATCTTGTACACCGAGCCGTTCCCGATCCCGCTGAACGCGAACAACAGCACGAATCCGACCAGGTACAGCGGCAGGGAGTGCATCAACGACGCCGCCAGCACGACGGATGCGCCGAGCGCCATGGCGACGAAGTTGACGAAGGACACCCTGGCCCCGCCGAGCCGATCGGCCAGTTGCCCGCCGACCGGCCGGATCAATGAACCGATCAGCGGTCCGAGGAACGTCAGGTAGGCGGCCTTCACCGGGGTGGAGAAGGTGTCGGCGAACTGCACCTGCAGCACCTGGCCGAACGCGAAGCTGAAGCCGATGAACGATCCGAAGGTGCCGATGTAGAGCAATGAGATGATCCAGGTGTTCAGGTCCTTGCTGACCTCTCGCATGGCCCGCTTGCTGTTGGACATCTGCGTGAGGTTGTTCATCCGGCGGGCGGCGCCGATCGCCGCCGCGATGATCAGCGGGATGTAGATGACCACCAGCAGCCGGGGCGCGCCCGCGCCGACGGTGGCCAGGATCAGCAGCCCGACCAGTTGGACCACCGGCACGCCCAGGTTCCCACCGCCGGCGTTGATGCCGAGCGCCCAACCCTTGAGTCGCTCCGGGTAGTAGGCATTGATGTTCGTCATCG
>JBBQJM010000472.1:0-3288 GCA_038325895.1 Mycobacteriales bacterium | reverse complement strand
TCGACGATGACTGACCTGACCGGTCCTCGGCGACCGCGCCCGCCAGTTGCTGACCTGGCAGCGGCGGCAGCGCCGGCCCAGGGTCGAGCCCCAGCGCGGTGCGCGCCGCCGACACGTAGTACAGACCCTCGTACGCCGTTTGCCGGGCGAGTCGGAACTGGTGCTCCGACGATGCCTGATCGACCTGCGCACCGGCGGCGGTGAAGCGCTCGGCCGCGTCCGCCAACGCTTGCCGCGCGGCCGTGTTGTCGGCTGCATCCAGCGAATAAACCTGGCCACCAAGCCGTTCCACCCACCGCCTGGCATCGGAGGCCGAATCGGCCAGCGACCCGGATGCCGCTGCCTTGCGAGAGCGGACGTAGACGAGACCGGCGATTCCCAGCACGGCAATGCTTCCGATCCACAGGAATTCAGTCATCAGGGCCTCCTGGCGGGCACTTGTCGAAGTCATTGCGCACACCGTCGCGGTTGGACCCCCGACGTCGAGCCCGTGCACGCCCCTGGTCCCCGCCCTGGTCCGGCCCCATTCACCGCCTGGTCGGTGCCGGCAGGCCCCCACTCGGCAGCAGGATGGTGAGCCGCGGCCTGATCCCGATGTCGCTGCTTTGCGCGATCGTGCGATCTGGGACCGTCCGTCGGAATATGTGTTGGTGGAATGGAGGGTTTTCATGTCCGAGGTGATCATCAGCGGGGGCGGTCCGACCGGGATGATGTTGGCGAGCGAGTTGCGGCTCCACGACGTGGACGTGCTGGTGCTGGAGAAGGAAGCGGAGCCGAGCACGCTGGTCCGCTCGCTGGGCCTGCAACCGCGCAGCATCGAGATCATGGACCAGCGCGGACTGCTGGACCGATTCCTGGCACAGGGCCAGCAGTATCCCGCTGGCGCCCGCCACTTCGCCGGGATCGACAAGCCGTCGCCGGCAACCCTGGACACCGCGCACGGTTACGTCCTGGGCATCCGGCAGCCGGTGACCGACCGCCTGTTGGCCGAGCGTGCCGCCGAGCTCGGCGCTCAGATCCGACGCGGCCACGAGGTGACAGGCGTCGAGCAGGACGACGACGCGGTCTCGGTCGAACTCGCCGACGGCGCACGACTGCGCTCTCGCTGGCTGGTCGGCTGCGACGGCGGCCGTAGCCTGGTGCGCCGGCTGCTGGGCGTCGCGTTTCCCGGCGAGCCCCCTCAGACGGAATGGCTTCTCGGCGAGATGGAGGTGACGACGCCGCCGGATGAGTTGGCCGCGGTGGTGGACGAGGTTCGCAAGACCCACAAGGGATTCGGCATCGGCCCCGCCGGGAACGGTTTGCACCGGGCCGTCGTGCCCGCCGCGTCCGTGGCCGAGGACCGCACCACCCCGCCGACCCTTGAGGAGTTCCAGACGCAGCTGCGGGCCTACGCGGGCACGGACTTCGGCGTCCACTCACCGCGCTGGCTGTCCCGGTTCACCGACGCGACCCGGCTGGCCGAGCGATACCGCACCGGCCGGGTGTTCCTCGCCGGCGACGCTGCGCACGTCCACCCGCCCTTGGGGGGACAAGGGCTCAACCTCGGCATCCAGGACGCATTCAATCTCGGCTGGAAGCTCGCCGCCCAGGTGAACGGCTGGGCACCGGAAGCGCTGCTGGACAGCTACCACACCGAGCGACACCCGGTCGCCGCCGACGTCCTGAACATCACCCGCGCCCAGTCGGAACTGATCTCCCCCGAACCCGGCCCCCAGGCGGTGCGCCGGCTGCTGACCGAGCTGATGGACTTCGAGGACGTGAGTCGGTTCCTGATCGAGAGGGTCACCGGGATCGGGATCCGCTATGACTTCGGTGACAACCACGAGCTGATCGGCAGGCGGCTGCGGAACATCCGCCTGTCGCAAGGTCGGCTCTACGAGTTGATGCACCGCGGACGCGGGCTCCTGCTCGACCAGACCGGCGAGCTCTCCGTGGCTGGATGGACCGACCGGGTCGAGCACATCATCGATGTCAGCGACGAACTGGCCGTGCCCGCCGTGCTGCTGCGACCGGACGGCCACGTGGCCTGGACCGGCGACGACCAGCAGGACCTGCTCGATCATCTGCCGACCTGGTTCGGTGCCGCCTCGTCCCGGGGGTGACCCGACTGGCTCTGACCCGACGCGCTACCTGACCTCGATCGCCGCCTCCCGCCGCGTCACCGTCTGCCCGATCACCGGTGCGCCCGGCACCTCGCCGACCACCAAGAGTCCCCCGCTGGTCTGGGCGTCGGCCAGCAGGATCAACTCGTCGGCACCGACCGTCGCGGAAAGGTGCGGCCGGACCCAGTCCAGGTTGCGACGGGTACCGCCGCTGACGTAGCCGTCGGCGACCGCCCGCCGGGCACCGTCCAGGTACGGGACCGCGGCGGCATCGATCACCGCGGTCACCCCGGACGCCCTGGCCATCTTGTAGAGGTGTCCGAGCAGCCCGAACCCGGTGACGTCGGTCACGGCCCGCACCCCGGCGGCCAGCGCCGCCTCACTCGTCGCGCGATTGAGCCCCACCATGCACTCGACCGCCTGCTCGAACACCTCGCCGGTGGCCTTGTGCCGGTTGTTCAGCACCCCGACGCCGAGCGGCTTGGTCAGGCTGATCGGCAGGCCCGGTTCGGCGGCGTCGTTGCGCATCAGTCGAGCGGGATCCGCGACCCCGGTGACGGCCATGCCGTACTTCGGTTCCGGGTCGTCGATGCTGTGCCCGCCGCCCACCACGCAGCCCGCCTCCCTGGCGATGTCCAACCCGCCGCGGAGCACCTCGCGGAGCAGTTCGATCGGCAGCACGTCACGCGGCCAGCCGACCAGATTGACGGCCACCACCGGCCGCCCGCCCATGGCGTACACGTCGGACAGCGCATTCGCGGCGACGATCCGGCCCCAGTCGTAGGCGTCGTCGACGACCGGGGTGAAGAAGTCCGCGGTGGCGACCACCGCGACGCCGTCCTGGATGCGGACGACGGCCGCGTCGTCACCGGTGTCCAGGCCCACCAGCACATCGGGTGAGTCCAGGCCGGCCAAGCCCTGCACGATCGTCTCCAATTCCCCTGGCGGGATCTTGCAGGCGCAGCCACCGCCGTGCGCATACTGGGTGAGCCGGTACAGGGTCGAGGTCATGATTCAGACGGTAGCGCCGGGCTCAGGGTGCAGTCCGACTCGAGGCGCGGGTGCAGGGCTGCGGCTACGGTGTGCGGCGGAGGCGTACAGGCGCCTGGTGGCCCTCCCGGTCTTCAAAACCGGTGAAGTCGAGCATCTCGGCTTGGCGGGTTCGATTCCCGTCCGCCTCCGC
>JBBQJM010000471.1:0-3292 GCA_038325895.1 Mycobacteriales bacterium | reverse complement strand
GGCGGTGACGTTGACCGACCAGGACGGCATCCCGCTGCTGACCGTCCGGTCGCTGAGCCTCCGTCAGGTGGACAGCGATCAGCTTGTCACCGAGCGCGGCGCCGAGACGCTCCTGCATCTGGAGTGGGTGGAACAGCCGGCTGGTGTCGGGCATCGTTCGCAGCGGTGGGCGGTGGTTGACCCGGAGGGCGTGCCCTTCGCGGTCCCGGGGGGCCCGGCGATCGAGCCGGACCCGACCCTGGCAGCGCTGGCCGCTCGGGTAGCCGCCCTGGGGGACGCACCCGACTCCGTCCTGCTGCCGCTCGCCGGTCAGCCGGATGGCACGGCGTCCGACGCGGACCACCCTCTGGACATGCTTTCCCGGACGCTCGGGGTCCTGCAGGCCTGGGTCACCGACCCGCGTTGGGCCGCAATGTCACTGGTGGTGATCACCCGGGGAGCGGTTGCCACCGATCCGGAGGCGGACGTCGAGCCCGCCCAGGCCGCGATCTGGGGCCTGGTGCGATCGGCCCAGGCCGAATACCCCGGCCGGCTCGTGCTGGCCGACCTGGACGGCACCGACCCATCGCTCGCGGCGCTGCAGGACGCGCTGGCCGGCGGCGCCCAGCAGGTGGCGATCCGTTCCGGCACCGTGCTGGTCCCGCGGCTGGTGCGGTCGGCGGGTGATGCCCTCATGGTGCCTCCGTCGGGGTCGTCGGCCTGGCGGCTCGATGACATCAACACCGGATCGCTGGCGGATCTGACGCTGGTACCGGCGCCCGAGGCGCATGCCCCGCTGGCCCAGGGGCAGGTGCGAATCGCGGTCAAGGTCGCCGGTCTGAACTTCCACGACGTCGTGGTTGCGTTGGGACTCATCGACGACGACAACCTCGGCAGCGAGGGTGCCGGGGTGATCGTCGAGGTGGGACCTGGGGTGTCTGATCTGCGGGCCGGAGATCGGGTCACCGGGCTGTTCGCCAATGCGTTCGGGCCCTTGGCCATCGCCGATCGGGGCACCGTTGCCCGCATCCCGGACGGCTGGTCGTTCGCCACGGCCGCGTCAGTCCCGGTCGCCTTTCTCACCGCCCTCTACGGCCTGGTCGATCTCGGCGGCTTGCGGCCGGGGGACCGGGTCCTCGTGCACGCCGCCACCGGCGGCGTCGGCACGGCGGCCGTCCAGCTGTCGCGCTGGCTGGGCGCGGAGGTCTTCGCCACGGCCAGCCCCGGCAAGTGGCCCGCGCTGCGCGCTCTGGGCATCGACGATGCGCACATCGCCTCGTCGCGCACGCTGGACTTCGAAGCCCGATTTACCGCGTCGACCGGTGGTGCGGGCATGGACCTCGTGCTCGATTCGCTGGCAGGCGATTTCGTTGATGCCTCGCTGCGGTTGCTGCGCAGCGGCGGCCGGTTCGTCGAGATGGGCAAGTCCGACGTCCGCGAGCCCGCCGAGGTCGCTGCCGCACATCCGGGTGTGCGGTACTCCGCATTCGATCTCGAACAGGTTGCGCCGCAGAGGATTCAGCAGATGCTGGGCGAAGTGCTGGATCTGCTCGAGCGCGGTGCGCTGCACCCGCCGCCGCTGACCGTGGTCGATCTGCGCCGCGCGCCGGAGGCGTTTCGTCGGCTCAGCGGGGCCAGGCATGTCGGGAAGGTCGTACTGAGCATTCCGGCGGCGCCGGATCCGGCCGGCACGGTGCTGGTGACCGGCGTCCCGGGCACTCTCGGCGCGGCGGTAGCCCGGTATCTGGTTGCCCGGCACGGGGTGCGGCACCTGCTCCTGGCCAGCCGCCGCGGTCCAGCGGGCGACGGCGCGCAGGAGCTGCAGGACGAACTGACCGCCGCCGGTGCCAGTGTCGTGCTGGCGTCGTGCGACGTCGCCGACCCTGAGGCGGTGCGGCGGATGCTGGCCGCGATACCGCCGGCCCACCCGCTGACCGCAGTCGTGCACGCGGCCGGCGCTCTGGACGACGCGACCGTGCCGTCGTTGACGGCACTGAGCCTGGATCGGGTGCTGCGGCCAAAGGCGAACGCGGCGGTGGTTCTGCACGAGCAGACCCGGCACCTCCCGCTCGCCGAGTTCGTGCTGTTCTCCTCGCTGGCCGGCACGCTGGGCAACGCGGGCCAGGCCAACTACGCGGCCGCCAACGCATTCCTCGACGGACTCGCGCAGCACCGCAGGGCCAACGGGCTCCCGGCCCACTCACTTGCCTGGGGTCTGTGGGAACAGACCAGCGCCCTGACCGACAACCTGGACGGTATCGGCCACCGACGGATGAACCGCTCCGGTGTTGCGCCGTTGTCGACCGCCGCTGCGCTGACCATGCTGGACGCCGCCCTGCGGTCCGATCGGCCGGTGCAGGTGCTGGCCCGGTGGGACTGGCCGGCGTTGCGGGCGCGCGGCGACGGGCTGCCGCTACTCCTGCGAGGGCTGGCGGGGGGGCCCGTGCGGCAGGTGCTGCAGCCCGGCAGCGCCGTTGCCAGCAGCGGCCTGCGCGAGCGGCTGACCCGGCTCGGCCCACCGGAACAGGACCAGCTGATGGTCGACCTCACCAGAGCCCAGGCCGCCGCGGTGCTCGGGCATGCATCCGCACAGTCGATCGAACTCGGCCGCACGTTCAAGGACCTCGGATTCGACTCGCTGACATCGCTGGAGCTGCGGAACCGGCTGGCGGCGGACATCGGTGTCCCGCTGCCGGCAACGCTGGTCTTCGACCATCCGACACCGACCACGCTGGCCAGGCACCTGTTGACCTTGGTGGTGCGACCCACGCCGACCGTGGACAAGGTCCCGGGGTTGCTCGGTGAGATCGGCCGGCTGGAGGCCGCACTGAGCGCAGCGTCGGACGTGGATGTGCCGCAACGGGCGTCCGTGACGGCGCGGCTGCGCGCGCTGATCACCAGCTGGAACGGGACGGCCGACCCGGACCTCGACGTCCTGCGGACCGGGACGGACGAGGACCTCTTCGCCGCGCTCGACGGCGAACTCGGTGCGGTCTGACGTGTGCACACCGAGGAGGACGACCCCGTGACCGAGCCGCAGACCAGCGCGACGACCACGGAGGACAAGCTGCGGGATTACCTGCGACGGGCCACCGCCGAGCTGCGCCAAGCGCGGCGCCAAGTGCGGGACCTGCAGGACCGCGAGCGGGATCCGGTGGTCGTCGTGGCGGCCGCGTGCCGGTACCCCGGTGGGGTGTCCTCGCCGGAGCAGTTGTGGGATCTGGTGGCGGCGGAGCGGGACGCGGTGTCCGGTTTCCCGACGGATCGTGGTTGGGATGTGGTCCGGCTGTACGACCCTGACCCGGCGGCGGTG
>JBBQJM010000470.1:0-3299 GCA_038325895.1 Mycobacteriales bacterium | reverse complement strand
TTCGCGGACGCGGTGATCGTCGGTTCGGCCTTCGTCAGCGCCGCCGAATCCGGTGGCGTGGACGCGGTCCGCGAACTCGCCGCCGAACTGGCCGACGGCGTGCGACGGGGCCCCTCGACCCACGCCACTGTGACCGCCGGGAGCATCCACGCCCGCGAGGTCAGCCCGGCATGACGCACTACATGACCTCGATTCCCTCACCCCCGCAAGGAGTGTGGTACGTCGGGCCGCTGGCCATCCGGGCGTACGCGGTGTTCATCATCATCGGCATCGTCGTCGCCGTCTGGTGGGGCAACAAACGGTTCGTGGCCCGCGGCGGACGGCCCGGCCGGGTCACCGACATCTCGGTGTTGGCCTTCCCGTTCGGCATCGTCGGCGGCCGGATCTACCACGTCATCACCGACAACCAGTTGTACTTCGGGGAGGGCAAGAACCCCTGGAACGCGTTCGCCATCTGGAACGGCGGCTTGGGCATCTGGGGGGCCATCGCCTTCGGCGCGGTCGGCGCCTGGATCGGCTGCCGGTACTACAAGGTGCCGCTGTCCGCCTACGCCGATTCCGTCGCGCCAGGCATCGCCGTGGCGCAGGCGATCGGCCGGCTCGGCAACTACTTCAACCAGGAGCTGTTCGGCGGCCCGACCACGCTGCCGTGGGGTCTGGAGGTCTTCGTCCGCACCCCGGACGGAGTAGCCGGCGCGATCCCGGCAGGCGGTACGTGTGAGTTTCCGACCGAATACATCAAGGCGACGCCCGAGGTGCTCTGCGGCGTCTACCAGCCGACGTTCCTGTACGAGATCCTGTGGAATCTCGGCGTCGCGGCGCTCGTCGTCTGGGCCGATCGCCGGTTCACCCTCGGCGGCGGCCGGGCGTTCGCGGTGTACGTCGCCGGGTACACCCTGGGCCGCACCTGGATCGAGATGCTGCGGATCGATCCCGCCAACCACTTCTTCGGTCTGCGCATCAATGTCTTCACCTCGATCCTGGTGTTCCTGGGCGCGGTGCTGTTCCTGTACCTGCGGCGGAACGTGGGGCGTGAGGACCCGGCTGTGGTCCGCGGGCCGGCCAGGCGCGGAGACCCGGAGGATCAGGCTGCGGCCGGTTCCGGCAGTTTCACCGCCGGCTCCGGCAACGATTCCACGGCTGGCCCCGACGCGGATCCGGGCCTGCAGCAGGAAGAGCCCACCGAGCCTGGACCGGGCCCATCCGGGGCCACCGAGTCGTCGATTTTCGACGCGCCGGTCGCCGCTGGTGACGGGGAACACGACGCAACGACGCCGAACGCCAGAGGCGCCGCAGAACGCCCAGGGGCGGCGGAATAACGCCCCATCGGGCGATCGGTCGCACCACCGCACAGCAGCGGATCGTCCCGCCGACACCAGCGATGAAGCTGGTTCCGGGCCGCGCCGGCCGTGCGGTAGCTTTGACGCTGACTGGGCCACCGTCGTCCCGGATTATCCGCGATAATCGAGCGCGGGTGCTGCGACGATGGGGCGGTGATCCCGCCGACTCTCGCCCGCCCACTCGCGTTCGGGGCCGTGGCTCACCGTCTCGTCACAGGCGGCCCCTGACGTTCGCCCAGCATGTGCAGGACGCGCCGCCGCCTCCTGGACGGTCTTCACCGCTGAGCCGCCGTGCCCTTGATGTGCCGCACCCGACCACCCGCTGGTGAACCACGCATCCCCGCACCACTCGACTCCACCCCAGCAGGCCGCTCGCGTAGCGGCCTCGCCGCCGACGACGGGAGGTCTGCCGTGCAGGACTCGGCAACACCCGCCCCCCCGGGGCTGTACGACCCGAGCTTCGAGCGCGACGCGTGCGGTGTCGCCGCCGTCGCCGACATCTGAGGCCGCCGCAGCCATACCATCGTCTCCGACGGTGTCACCGCGCTGATCAACCTCCACCACCGCGGAGCGGCCGGCGCCGACCCGGCCGTGGGCGATGGTGCCGGGATCCTCATCCAGGTGCCTGACCGGTTGCTGCGTGACGTCGCGAGCTTTCCGCTGCCCACCTCGGTGGACCCCCGGCACGGCGAGGCCTATGCGGTCGGAGTGGCCTTCCTGCCGCCCGAGGAGGACCTGCGCGCGCTGGCCAAGGAGATCGTCGAGGGCATCCTGGCCGAGGAGGGTCTGGAATTGCTGGGCTGGCGACTGGTGCCGACCGACCCGGTCGGAGCCGGGGTCGGGCAGATGGCGGTCGACGTCATGCCGGCCTTTGAGCAGCTTTTCGTCGCCGGACCCGCCTCAGCCGAAGCAGTGGACGGCTCGCGTCCCTACGGCGTCGACCTGGACCGGATGATCTACCCGGCGCGCAAGCGGATCGAGCACGAGACCGCGACCCGGCTGGGTGAGGATCGCGGCGTGTATCTGGCCTCGCTGTCCAGCCGCACCATCGTCTACAAGGGCATGCTGACCACGTCGCAGCTGCCGGCGTTCTTCGCCGACCTGACCGACGAGCGCACCGAGAGCGCCGTCGCGATCGTGCACTCCCGGTTCTCCACCAACACCTTTCCGGCCTGGCCGTTGGCCCACCCGTTCCGGTTCATCGCGCACAACGGGGAGATCAACACCGTCCGCGGCAACCGGAACCGGATGCGCGCCCGCGAGTCGCTGCTGTCCTCCGCGTTGATCCCCGGCGATCTGGCCAGGGCGTTCCCGATCTGCACGCCAGGCGCGTCGGACTCCGCGTCGTTCGACGAGGTGCTGGAGCTGCTGCACCTGGGCGGTCGCAGCCTCCCGCACGCGGTGATGATGATGATCCCGGAGGCCTGGGAGAACCACGCCACCATGGACCCGCAGATCCGTGGGTTCGCCGAGTTCCACGCGTCGCTCATCGAGCCGTGGGACGGCCCCGCCTGCGTGACGTTCACCGACGGCACCGTGCTCGGCGCCGTGCTGGACCGCAACGGGCTGCGCCCGGGCCGGTGGTGGCTGACCACCGACGACACCGTGGTGCTCGCCTCCGAGGCCGGGGTGCTGCCGATCCCGCCGGAGAAGGTCGTGGAGCGCGGCCGGCTGCAGCCGGGCCGGATGTTCCTGGTGGACACCGACCAGGGCCGGATCCTCAACGACGCCGAGGTCAAGGGCGCGCTGGCCGCCGAGCAGCCCTACCGCGAGTGGGTGCACGCCGGCCTCATGCGGCTGACGGACCTGCCGGCCAGGGACCACGTCACCGTCTCGCACCGCAGCGTGCTGCAGCGGCAGAAGATCTTCGGCTACACCGAGGAGGAGCTGCGGATCCTTCTCACCCCGATGGCCGCCAAGGGTGCCGAGGGCAACGGGTCGATGGGCAGCGACACCCCG
>JBBQJM010000469.1:0-3323 GCA_038325895.1 Mycobacteriales bacterium | reverse complement strand
ATCGACGAGGTGTGGTACTTGAGCTCCCGCGCGACCTTCGTTTGCTTAGCCTTCTGACGGCCACGCCCCATGGCGGACCCCCTTGCAGTAAGAAGCGGGGCGGCCGATGACGGCGGCCCCGGAATCAGGTGTGTGTCGTGCGGCCAACAGTACAGGTTCGGCGGTCGTGCTCCCACTCCCCTGTGTCGGCATTCGGGGCCTTTCCGACTCCCTCTTCCGGCGCCCTCTCCCGACCTGCCACTAGAACACGTCGGGGGCGAGTTCCACCGTGCCGACTTGGAACCCGCCTCCCATGACCGCGCCGGTGCCCAACTCCTCCAGCAGTTGCTCGGCCTCGCTGGGCTGACCGGCGTGATCGGCACCCGATGCCGCGAGGAAGCCGGTACCGGTTCTGTGGCCGGAAACGGTAGCGGTTCCAGTGCCGGTTCGGGGGCCACTGCCCAGTCCGAGCCTGCGGAGACCGCCGACCAGCACAGGCATTCGGGCCCGATCCCCACCGTCGGCGATCTTCACCGCGACGCAGTGGCCGTCGGGCAAAGCTGCGCAGTGCACTCCTTCGGCACCGCCCTTCACTAGCAGTCCGGGGAAGGCGCGCATCAGTACGGTGTCGTCCCTTCCGGTGCCGCCCACCATTTCCGGGTACTCCCGCATGGCGTGTGCCACCCGGTGCTCGGGCGTCCCTGCCGGCGCGGCGTTCACCCGGCCGAAGGCGCGGGCCAAGGCCTCCAACGGGATGGCGAAGAGCGGCGCGCCGCAGCCGTCGATGCCCACCGCGGTGGGTGTCTCGTCCGACAGCCGGGACACGGTCTCGGCCACCAGTCGCTGCAGCGGATGCACCGGGTCGAGATAGTTCGAGATGTCCCAGCCCTGTGCGACGCAGGCGGCCAGCATGCCGGCGTGCTTGCCGGAGCAGTTCATGTAGATCCGGCGCAGGCCACTGCCATCGGCGATGACCGCATTCCTGGCCACCTCGTTCAGTGGCAGGGCGGGTGGGCATTGCAGGTCGTCCTCGGTCAGCCCGGCGCGCTCCAGGATGGCCAGCGCCCGTTCCACGTGCCGCTGCTCGCCCGAGTGGGAGGCGGCCGCCAGCGCCAGGTCTTCCCCATCCAGCGGTGCCCCGCTGACCAGCATGCTGACGGCCTGAAAGGGTTTGTTGGACGACCGCGGGAACACGGGAGTCCAGACGTCACCCCGCTGATGCTGCACCCGCCCGTCAGGGCCGGTGATGACCACGGAGCCGAAGTGCGACCCCTCGTGGAAGCCGGACCGGAACACCCGGACCACTTCGGCATAACTTCTCGACACGCGCTCGTTCACTTTCGAGATCTCTTTCCGGGTACGCCCGCGCAGCGGTTTGCCGCGGGAACTTCGTCAACCCACCCGCCACCAGGCCCTGGCGGCTGCGGCGTCGAGTGGTGGGCGCCCGGCCAGCCGGGCCAACCCGCTTGCTCGTGCCACCAGCGCCGCATCGTCCCGCCCGGCGGTCCGTGGATCGTCGGTGAGATCTTGCCGGATCGGATTCGCCGGAGTGTCGGCGGTGCCGACGCGGAGGTGCGCACCGACGGCCAGGGCGGCGAACAGCACCGGCAGACCCGCGCGGCCCCTGCCGGCCAGGCTGACGTGGTGCGAGTGTTCGCGGTCGATGCGGACCACTTCGGCGACCAGATCCACCCCGTCCGGCCGCTCGTCCAGCACCACCTCGGTGAAGTCCGACGGCATTCGGTCCACCAGTTCCGCCGCCGGATGGTCGGGCGCAATGGTGATCACCAGGTCTGTCTGGCGACGCAGACCGGCGATGACCGCCACGATCTCCTGCTGGTCGGACGCCAGGTGAATGCGGGTGGCGCCTACCTGCTCGGCGTCGATGGCCGAACGCAGCAGGTGGCTGAGCGTGCCGGCCACCGGCGCCAAGGTGATCAGCGTGCCCGCCTGGCGGGCCCGCTCCGGAAGGTCGGGGTGACGCGAGGGGTCAGGCAACGGCCATCAACGTTCGCAACACGGACGGGTCGATGTTGCCGCCGCTGACCACGGCCACCGCTCGGCCGGCGGGGAGCTGGTCCCGATGGTGCAGGAATGCCGCGGTGGCGACCGCTCCGCTGGGTTCGGCGACCAGCCTGGCTTGCAGGATCAAGCGACGGGTGGCATCGGCGATCTCGTCCTCGCCGACCGTGATGATGTCGTGTACCTGCGTGCTGATGTGCCGCCACGGCAGTTCGCCGACACCGAAGGCGCGCAACCCGTCCGCCATGGTGCGCGCGGTGTCGGCGGGGGACCAGATGGTCCGTCGCCCGGTCCGCAGGGACTCGGCGGCGTCACCTGCCAGTTCGGGCTCCACACCGATCACCTTCGCATGCGGCAGCAGCGCGGTGACCGCCGCCGCCACTCCGGAGATCAACCCACCACCGGAGACCGGGACCAGCACCACCGAGACGTCGGTCGCATCGTGGGTGATCTCCAACCCCACCGTGCCCTGACCGGCGATCACGTCGGGGTGGTCGAACGGCGGGATCAGCGCCTTGCCGGTCTGCTCGACCAGTTCGGCGGGCCGGGAGAACCGTTGCTCCAGCGGAACCAATTCGACGGTCGCGCCGAGATCGCGGGTCGCCTGCACCTTGCGCGGGGACGCGTTGTCCGGGATGACGATGTGCGCGTCGATGCCGAACGCCCTGGCCGTGTAGGCCACGGCCTGCGCGTGGTTGCCCGAGGAGTGTGCGATCACGCCGCGCGCCCGGACATCGGGGTCCAGCCGGGAGATCGCGGTGACGGCGCCGCGGATCTTGAACGCCCCGGTCGGCTGGAGGTTCTCCGGTTTGAGCCACAGACCGGCCCAGGGTGAGGCGAGCAGCGGGGTGCGAACCGCATACGGCGCAATGAGTTCGGCGGCCTGCAGGATCCGGTCAAGGCCAACCAGTTCCCGCTCCTCGGCCGACCCGGTGGCTGAGCTGCTCATCGAATGCCCGCCCGGCCTAGCCACGCCGGATGTCGCGCAGCGCCCGCCTGTCGATCGCGGACACCGGCGTCGATCGATCCCGCTCGTCCTCGAGATCCGCCGGGTCGATGGCGGCGTCCACCGATCCTGCGATCAGGGCCGTCCCGCTGTCCAACCCGCGTTTGACCAGCGCAAGGGCGATGGGCCCGTCCTCGTGGTGCTGCGCGACAGTGCCGACCCGGCCGACCACGCGGCCCTGAGCGGTCGTCACCACGTCACCGGTGTTCGGCAGGCGGTCGGCAGACCCGTCCAGATTCAGCATCACCAGTCGCCGCGGGGGGCGGCCGAGGTTGTTCACCCTGGCGACGGTCTCCTGGCCGCGGTAGCAGCCCTT
>JBBQJM010000468.1:0-3339 GCA_038325895.1 Mycobacteriales bacterium | reverse complement strand
GGAAAGCCACAACGGATCAGGCGGCGAACGATCGTCCGGTCTCCAGCAGGGTCTTGAGATCGCTGAGCACCCAGGCGTGTCTACCGCCGGCACCCTGGTCCTCCAGGGCGCCGCACAAGATCATCGCCAGCATCGGTGCCCCTTCGAGCTCATGGGCGGAATCTGGCCCTGGCCTCGGCGTTACCCTCCTGCGATCAACCTGTGGGTCTCAACCGCTTCGGCGAGTCCCCCGGTCACCGAAAGGCGGCGCGGCCGCCTGCAACCACCGTGATCGCGGCGGCGGAGACAGAACAGAGCCGAAGGACCCACCGGGAGGGGGCGGAAAGGGTTCGGCGCACCGGCGGCCATCGGACGGAGCGAGGCGCTCTCGCCGGTGCGTCGGGAACGATCATCGGCCCGAGCGCGCTCGCCGACGTGGAGAGGGCCGCGGCCTCAGTCGCGGCTGCGAGAAGCCCTGAGCGCCAGAACGGGGCAGGATGCCGCGGCGGACTTGGCTCTGCGTAACAGCTTTCGGGACAGTGGCGCGCTGGAAAGGATGGGGTAACCCCACTCGTCCAGGGAAATCCCTTCTGGCAGTTCGTCGGCGCACAGCCCGTGCGCGCGGCAGGCAATCGGATCGACGGTCAGGACGACACCGTTGCCGGTCCTCGTGCTCATCGCGACATCGACCCTGTGGACTTGCACCCTGTGGAATTGAACCCGGTGGAATTGAACCCTGTGGACTTGAACCCTGTGGACTTGAACCCTGTGGAATTGGACCCTGTGGAATTGGATCCTCTGGAATTGAACACTCTGGAATTGAGCACTCTGGAATTGAGCACAGTGGGATTCGGCACACCCAGCGGCACCACGGGCGCGGCAGCCCGGCACCCGCGGCGCGCGAGGTGCTGCCGAAGATGATCGGCCTCGGGGCCGGCCAGGACGGTCATGGCGCTCGCTGCCACCGCAACCGCGCCGTCCGGATGCGCACAGGCGCCGCGCCTGTCGATGGTCGGCAGCCGGCGGCGCAGGCGGGTCAGTGCCGTCCGGTCGCCGGCGGCCAGCGCCGACATATCCGCGGCGATGGCGGGCAGGCCGAACATGCACGGTCCGCACTGCCGCGCACTGGAATCGGCCAGATGGTGCAGTATCCGGGCGGTTTCGTTCACCAAGCAGCCGCCGGGCGGCAGCACGATGATGGATCCGACTCCGCGAACAGCCTCTGCCGCAAGAAGATCGGCGGTGGTGAAAGGGGTAGGGCCAACGACGGAAAGGTCGACCCAACGGCCGGCCAGGCCGCCGATCAAGGCCCACCCCGCCGGGGGCGCTCCGGCCGCTGCCAGGATCGTCAGGATCGGGGTGCCCGTCGCAATCTCCACCACGCCGGGTCGGGGTACCGAACCGCCGATGGTGACCAGCGCGGTGCCGGGCTCGTCAGCGGACCCGACCGAGCGGAACCACCGATCGCCGAAGCGCGCGATCAGGGCCAGCTGGGCCAGCGTCTCGGCGTTGTCGACCAGGGTCGGCCGGCCGTCCACCCCTGATTCCCAGACCGGTGCGAGCCGGCCCAACGGCCGTGCGTCGCCCGTGTTCAAGAATCTGACGAGGGCGCTGGCTTCCGATGCCACGAAACGGTGCGGCACCTCGACGACCGAAATCGCGGACTCCGCCGCCCCGCGCTCGGCCAGTGCCGTGCGCAGGGTGATCGCGGATCGTGAGCCCTCATGCACGGCAAACACCACACGATCCGCGCCGACCGCGTTCGCGGCGACCAGCGCGCCGTCGATCACCAGGTGGGGTGCGCGAGCAATCAGCACCCGATCCTTCCTCGCCGTCGGATCGCCCTCGCAGCAGTTGGCGACGACCACCGAACGCCGCGTGCGCCCGCCGCCGGATGCCACTGCGTCAATCTTGGTCGCGGTGGGAAACCCCGCACCGCCGCGGCCGCGCAATCCCGACGCCCGGACCAGGTCGGACAGCGACGGCGTAGAGGTGGGCAGCACAGGGCCGTAGTGGCGCCGGTGATCGGGCCAGCTAGCGACCCCGGCAGCGGGCAGTAGCCGGCCGACGCCCGCCGGCCCGCTGGGGAAGTCCGATTGCGCGGACCGGTGGAATCCGGGAGTGGAGGCGGGGCTCAACGAGGAGGTGTTCACGATGAGGTCCCGACGCGGGCCAGGGACCGCCCGGCGACACCGTCCGACTTGCGGGCGACGGTGTCCGGGTGCCTGTCCGGCCGCAGCCGGAAGGCCAGCGCGCCCAGTACGGCAGCGATGCAGGCGGCATCCAGCGCGATCATCCAGCGCTGCTGGCCGTCGCCGCCGGAAACTCCGAAGCCGTGGATCAGCGCGATCGGCCACATGGCGTACGCACTGAGGTGGACCGCTCGCCACACCCGCAGGGACAGCCGCCGGCGGAGGGCGCTGGTGATCCCGATGGCGATGAGCAGGTCGACTGCGACCGCCCCTAACCCGATCCAGAACGGATCGAAGGACGAGCCGAACGGCACCACGACGTCCCAGAAGGACAGGGAGACATAGCTGTCGAGAATCGCGGTGGCGATGTGTACCGCGATGAACGCGGTCGCGGTGATCGACAGGGTCCGGTGCAGGCGCAGCACGGCAGCGCGCGGAAACGCTGCCGACGCGGCGCGGCCGGCGGTCGCAATGCCCAGGACCACGACGGCGGTGAACAGCACCAGGGAGACGACGCCGACCGCGCGACTGGAATACCACAGGATCATGGCGTTCACCGCTGGTCACCCATCGACGGGTCGGGGCGCGCGGGTGCGAGTGTGTTGACCCTCATCACGAACCGCCCGACTTCGCTTGGGTGCGGGCGCTGGTGACGGCCTTCGGCGTGGTCACCGGCGCCGCCAGCGCTGGTGGCGCCGCGACAGCGCTCTTCGGTGCCGCGGTCGTGGGCGCGGCCGTGCTGGGGGCGGCAGCGGCCGGTGCGGCAGCAGCCTTGGCCGACGACGGAACCGTGGGCGCAGCCGGAGTCGGCGCCACCGCGGCGGCGCGGGATGCCGCCGTGGCGGTGGTGGGTGCCGCCGATGAGTCCGCGGCGCCGCCGGTGGCGTCGTCAGCACTGGTCGACGAAGTTCCGGTCGCATCGTCCTGACCATGCGCGGCTCCGGCAATGGCGACGGTGAGCGCCACCGACGCCGCACCTGCCGCGGCGACGACGCCGGCGGTGGCCAGCCGGACCCGACGCCGCAGGTGATCCCTTCGTGCGATTCGATGATGTCTGGTCATTGGGCCAGTGAATCATCGATCGGACGCGAAAAGGCGAATACCTATTGCATTCACAGGAACTCGCAAGCAGCACTGAGATTGTTCTGAGAATCGCCGTGTAAAGCGA
>JBBQJM010000467.1:0-3344 GCA_038325895.1 Mycobacteriales bacterium | reverse complement strand
GAGGTCGCCTGCGCGGTGTCGTAGGCCAGCCGTTGCACGGCGCTGTCCGCGGTGATCGACACGGTCTGCGGCTCGACCGCCACCGACATCGCGCCGCGCGGCGCCGTCGCGGTGGTGGTCAGTACCTGACCGGCGACGCGGAGCAGCGACCCGGCGCCGGTGGGCACCGTCAGCGGCGAGGTCAGGGTCAGGGTGTCCACCTTGCCGGAGGCCGCGGCAGCGGTGCCCACGAAGACGGGCCGCGTGGTTCCGTTCACGATGGCGGCCAGCGCCGCCGCGTCCCGCGGCACACCGGTCCAGGTCTCGGTGACCGGGACCGCCCCGGGCAGCGTCACCACCAGGGTGCAGGTGCCGTCGTCGGACCCGGCGGTGATCTGCACCGACAGATCGTCGTAGTCGCCGGCGGCGGAGCGCGCCACGAAGGCGAGCTCGCCGGTCTCGGCCGGTAGGTGCAGCATCGCGCGTCCGGTGAAGGTGTCGTAGTAGGCGAGCAGGAATTCCTCGGCGGCGTCCTGGAAGTACAGGGTGACCCGACCCATCGCGCTGTCCACCAGCACGGGTGACCCGGTGGCCGGTGCGAAACCCAGCACCGCGCCGGCCGTGGTGAGCCCGGATCCGTCGACGTGCAGCAGCGGCATGGGCAGCACGGTGTCGCCGTTGAGCAGTCGCTGCAGCGTGTCCAGGTTGGCCCGCGCGGCCGCGAGCCGGCCCTGATCGGTGGTGAGCGTGGCGGTCAGCGCGGCCAGCTTCGCCGGGAGGGCGGCCCGGTAGTCCTGCAGCCCGGCCCGGGCCGCCTGCACGTCCCGCTGAGCGAAGTCGATGAACGGTTGCAGGAACGCTGCGAAGCCGCCCCCGGGGTTCTGCAGGCTGGCCAGCCTGGAGTTCGCGAACACCAGGGTGTTGATCGCCTGGGTGGCGCCCGCATCCTGCAGGGTGACCGCATCGGTGACACCACCGGCAAGTGCGCTCGCCACCGCGTCCTGTGCGGCCAGCGCGGCGGTGACCGCGTTCTTGTCGTCGGCGACTGTCTGGGTCAGGGTCGCCACGTCGGCCTTCGCGCTGAACACGCCTGCCAGCACGTCGGCGCCGGTGCCGGGGCCGCCGCCGGGGACGTCCAGCTCGCTCAGGCTGATCTCACCGGGCAACTGGGCCAGGGCGCCGTCCACGCCGACGCCGAAGTCCACCGCCACGACCATGGGGGTTGCCGTCGCGGCCGTGGTCCCCGCGCCGGGAGTGCCGGGCGCAGGGGCGGTGCCGGTGACGGCGGCGAGCATGACCCGCGCGGCCTGCTTGAGCGGCGCGGGCTGCGCGCCCGGGTAGCCGCTGACGGCGTTCTCCTGCTGGTAGTACAGGGTCGCGGTCAGGCCGCCGGTGACGCTGCGGCCGGTCAGCCGCAGGGCCGACCGGGACAACCCGGGGGCGACCGCGACCGGCGCGTCCGAGGTCACCCACGCCGGGCCGTCCAGCAATGCCTTCGCGTCGGACGCGGCGTCCCAGGTCGCGGTGCCGGTGCCTTCGTCGAACCGCCAGTACCCCACCAGTCCGGCCTCCAGGCCGGTGAGGGTGGAATGCCGGCCGGCCTGGATGTCCTGCGCCGCCAGCGCCACCAACCAGATCCGGACGTCGTCCAGCCGTCCGGCGAAACCGCCGGCGGGAGCGCCGAAGGCCGCGACAGCACTCGGGCTGGGCACCGCGGTGCCGAAAGCGTTGGACGCGAACTGGAGCTGCCCGTTCACGTACACCTGCAGCTGCCCGGCGGCGAAGGTCACCGCCAGGTGGTTCCACTCCCCCGCCGCCAGGATCGGCGGTGTGGTGACGTCGCGGAACATCTGCCCGTCGCCGAACCCGATGCGCAGGGTCTGCGGATCGGGCAGCCAGATTGACGGCCCGGCGGCCTTGGGGTCGCCGACACCGCCGATCAACACCCGTTCCCCGGTCGCGGCCGGGTCAGGAGCCAGCCAGCTCTCGATGGTGAACTCGGTGCCCGTCGCCCGGGCACCGTCGATGGTGACGACACCGGTGCCGTCGGTCGGGAAGGACAAAGCAGTGCCCGATGCACCGCCGTCGGGGACCTTGGCGACGAGAGCCTTGCCGCACACCATCGTGGGGTCGGAGACCGCCGGCCGGGGGCAGGTGCCGGCCGTGACGGCGTAGACGTCGGGATGATCGGTGCAGGTCAACGGCTGGGTGCCGAGGGTGTCGAAAAGCCCGTCTGCGGTCCGCTCGACGCTGTAGGACCAGAGGACATCTCCGGCGGCGTCATGGGCGAACAGCTGCCAGCGGAACACCTCGGCGACCTGGGTGGGCACCAGGGTCGCGGCGAAGCGGCCCTGGGTGACGGACGGGACGAACCGCAGGTTCTGGGTGGGCTCGACGAAGGGTTGCCTGTTCAGGTCGGCGGCGCCCAGGCTGTCGGTGCTCCCGGCCGGGCGGGTGCGGCTGCCGCTGCGCTGGTAGCGCACCTCGAGTTTGGCCTCCAGGGTGCTGCCGACCAGCACGAACCGGTCGACGAGCACGGTGCCAGCGACGGTGGGGATCTGCCGGCCGTTCGCGTCCAGCACCGGCGCACCGGTGGCGTCGGTGACATACGCCATGTTCTGGTGGTCGGCGATGACCTCACGCGCCCGGGTCACCTCATCGGGGGTGGCCTTCGGGTCGACCAGCACGAGCTGCGCGGCGTTGACAGCCGCCGCGGCGGGGTCGGTGATGGCCTGCCGGAACACGTACACGTAGCGGCCGTCGGACACGAGCTGGAACGGGACCGCAGCGGTGAACCGCGCGGTGGTGGACAGGAACGGGTCGGTCTCGTCGGGACGCACGGACTGACCTGGAGGTACCGCGATGGTGCTGCCCGTGCGGACGGTGGGCACCGCGGACTGGTCCGCCACGCCGAACCCGACCGACGCGATTTCCCGGGCGAACGTCAACGGCCGCGGATTCGGCGACCAATGGTCGGCGTCCACCATGCTCATCGAACCGCCGGCGCCGAAGTCCAACACCGTGTAATAGATCCTTCGTTTGGCGTCCATCGCGAAGGCGAGGACGACACCGTTGTGCCGGACCATCGTCGGGAATCGATAGTTCACGTCGGCGTAGGTCTTCACGAAAAGGTCGGACGTCGTAATGGTGGACATTTTTCATTTCCTCCGGCGAGAGCGGAAACGGCTCGGACGGCCGCTTTCTGGGGACGCTGCGGTACGGCCTGCGTCTGTGGTCTGGCTCATCAGCGTCCCGTGCGGGCCCGCTTTGCGATTCGATCCGCGGTACCTCACAGCCTGGCTGATTGCCCCAGCGAATTCGGTGGTGCATGCCGGTTCTTATCCGCAGGGGTGCGCGCACCCCCC
>JBBQJM010000466.1:0-3372 GCA_038325895.1 Mycobacteriales bacterium | reverse complement strand
GGGAGAGCCCAAGGAAGTATTCTGGCGTGAATGATTGCCTGGCCCCTCTGGGTGGCAAATTCCGCTGCGCGCAGGGAGATTTTGATCAGAAGGAGGTGAAAAGTGCCCGATGAAATGGGCTCGGTCGCGCACCACAGCGCGTTCCTCGCCGAGCCGTCCGCGGATGCCGATTGTTATCGAGCGGCGCAGGACGACAAGGCCGTGACCGCTGTGGACTGGCAGGCCTTCCATGCGTGGATCGACGATGCCCCGGACTTCAACGGACTGATCACCATCCGGGACCACCACGGCGGCGACATGGCCACCTCTACCTGGCTGACCCCCACCGACAAGGCCGCGGACCACTCGCTGACCCGTATCGGCTGGCGCCGGACCGGCCCCTGGGAGCCGGACCGGCTCGGCCGCCGCGACGCACCCGTCGCCCGCATTCCCGCGCAATAGCCGCTGATCACCCTGACGGCGCGCGGACAGCAACGTCGCTCGGATCGCCGCCACCGCCTACGTCGCCGCGAACGGTGTCGACGACGCCGCGCACGGTGAGCAGCGCCTCCCGGACGGCGTCGTCCTGGCCACCAAGGGTTTCAATCACCCGGTCGCGGACAGGTCCGAACAGCGCGGCCCCCGCCTCAAACTCCCGCTCCCCCGCTGCGGTGAGCCGGATGCGGTACGACCGGCGATCGCTGGGGTGCGCCTGCCGGTCCAGATGCCCGCGCGCTTCCAGCCGTTTGACGTAGCTGGACACCGACGTGGCGGGTGCCGCCATCCATCGGCTCAGCTCGCTGGGGGTGATTCCCGGTGAAGCGCTGAGCACCGAATATATGGCGAACTCGTCCCCGGTCAATCCCGCGGGAGCGAGCGCGGTGTCCAGCAGATCCTCGGTCGATCGCGACACTATCCAGACCAGGAACAGCGTATCGACGGTGGCGTCACGCACCTCCGCCGCGGAGAGGGGCTTGACAGATGTACTACGAGCTCGCACCATTCTTGCATGATACTACGATTTCGCACTAATGAGCAGGACGCGGCTGTGACCAGCAAACCGACCGAGACAGCGGTGCCGACAATGCATCCAGTGCCGATTGAGGCGGCGGCAGTTGCGCCGCCGGCCTACCTGACGCTCACACTCGTCCATAACGGTCGCCTCGACCTCGACGCTCCCGCAGGGCAATACGTCAACTGCCTGCAGGTGCCCGGACGCAGCCAACCCACGGTGCGGCAGCTGCTGACCCACACGGCGGGTCTGGGCAACCCGCTGCCGACTCGCTGGGCCCACCCGGCGGACGCCGACCCCCCGGATACCCGAGATATGTTGCGGCGCCTG
Organism: Mycobacteriales bacterium; assembly: GCA_038325895.1. Classification (GTDB taxonomy): domain Bacteria; phylum Actinomycetota; class Actinomycetes; order Mycobacteriales; family Nakamurellaceae; genus Nakamurella. The sequence continues at coordinate 2,051 of JBBQJM010000466.1, read as the reverse complement.
ATGCATCGGCGACGGGCCTACCGCTACCCGGTGGGCGACTGCGCGCGGTATTCGAATGTCGGCTACCTCGCCATCGGCGAAGTGATCGCCGCCCCCGCAGTTCTGCCCTTCGAAACCGTTGTGCAGCAAACGGTTCTGCATCCGCTGGCGATGAACCGCACCGGGTTCGCGGTCCCCGCCGGCACCGACACGGCGACCGGCTACGTCAAGGCCCCGAGGATCGCGGATCCGCTGCTGCGCCGACTGCTGCCGCCCGGCGTCGCCGGGGAGCGACACGGATCGTTCCTCGCGCTGAACCCTTTCTCCGTGGACTGCCCCGCCTACGGCGGTCTGGTCGGCAGCGTGCTGGATGCGGGCCGGTTCCTGCGCCTTACGTGGAGCATTTCGGCACCGGCGCGGATTCTGGAACGTGATGCGGTTGTACCCCGAGCACCCTCGAGCAAGCCCGGGAATGGATGCAGACCAAGATCGACCTGTTCGCCGCGGACGGCGGGCTGAGCCTGTTTGCCGTGACCACCACTCTGCCTGCCCAGCAACTGTTGCAACGCAGCGGCTTGCGGGAATCGGCCGGAACCCGGGACTGTTGGCCGGTCTACGCCCTGTCCCGCAAGGACTTTCAGCGGTCCCGACCGATCAACCGATCTGACAACCAACCCCACACCGGCATCAGACCGGCGTGACCCCATGCCGCCGCCGGGAGAAACTCCGGTCCTTCCCTCGGGCCGCGGCCAGCCTGGCGATCAGTTCGCCGCGCAGGTCCTCGGGCTCGACCAGCGCGTCGACCACCAATTCCGCGGCCAGGTGAACGATGTCGATGTCCCGCCCGTACTCCTCGCGCCGCTGCGCCACGAAGGCGGCGCGCTCCTCGTCATCGGCCAGCGCGGCGATCTTGTTGGCGTACACCGCGTTCACCGCCGCATCGGCGCCCATCACGGCGATCTTCGCGGTCGGCAGGGCCAGCGTGGCGTCGGGCTCGAACCCAGGCCCGGCCATCGCGTACAGGCCCGCGCCGTAGGCCTTGCGCACCACCACGCAGAACTTGGGCACCGTCGCCTCGGACACTGCGGTGATCATCTTCGCGCCGTGCCGGATGATCCCCTGCCGTTCCACCGCCACCCCTACCATGAAGCCGGGCACGTCGGACAGGAAGATCAGCGGTATGTTGAAAGCGTCGCACAGCTGCACGAAATGCGTTGCCTTGTCGGCAGAGTCGACGAACAGCACGCCACCCTTGAACAGTGAGTTGTTGCCGACGAGGCCGACCACCTGGCCATCCAGCCGGCCCAACCCGACCAGCACCTCGCGGGCCCAGCCGGGATGGATCTCGAACAGCGACCCGTCGTCCAGCAGTGCCTTCGCATACCGACGCATGTCGAATGCCTGCCGTTCGGAGCTCGGCACCAGCGCGCGTAGGTCCCCCTTGCCGGGGTCCGCCGCGGGTGCGACCGGCGGCTGGCCGGTCCAATTGTCGGGCATGTACGAAAGGTAGCGACGCACCGCGGCAAGCGCCTCGTCCTCGGTCGTCACCAGCAGGTGCCCGACGCCGGACACTGTGGTGTGCATCGTCGCGCCGCCCATCTCCTCCAGGGTGGTCTTCTCCCCCGTCACCATCTCGACCATCCGGTCGCTGCCCAGGTACATCGACGCGTTGCCCGCCACCATCACCACGATGTCGCAGAACGCCGGGATGTAGGCGCCGCCCGCCGCGGACGGCCCGAACAGCGCGCAGACCTGCGGGATCGATCCCGACGCCCGCACCTGGGAGTGGAAGATCTTTCCGGCGCCGCGCCGCCCGGGGAACAGGTCGACCTGGTCGGTGATGCGCGCCCCGGCGGAGTCGACCAGATAGATCATCGGCACGCCGGTGGCGTACGCGCGCTCGACGATCCGGATGATCTTCTCCACCGTGCGCGCGCCCCACTAGCCCTCCTTGACGGTGGAGTGGTTGGCCATCAGGCACACCCGGCGGCCGTCGACGGCGGCAGATCCGGTGATCACACCGTCGGCAGGCAGGCCATCGGCCAGTGCATTGGCGAACATCCCGTCCTCGA
>JBBQJM010000465.1:0-3384 GCA_038325895.1 Mycobacteriales bacterium | reverse complement strand
ACCGGCCGCAGGGGTCCCGTTTCGGGTGTCTCGGGTGCCCGTCCGACTTGAGGCGCGACACACCGACGACGGGCTGACGCGGCAAGAGGACTCGCGGCGTTGGATGATCGTCTCGCCGTCGGCCGCGCACGTGCCGACCGGCGCCCGCTCGTTCCTGTACCGGAAGGACCAGTCACCGTGATACCAGAGGACCTGCGCTACAGCTCCGACCACGAGTGGATCCGCACACTGCAGGGCGAGGGCCAAGCGGACACCACCGACACCGACGGGATCACCGTGGTACGCGTGGGCATCACCGATTACGCGCAGAACTCGTTGGGCGACATCGTCTTCGTCCAGATGCCAGAGCCGGGCACGACGGTCGAGCTGGGCGATTCCATCGGCGAGGTTGAATCCACCAAGTCGGTCTCCGATGTCTTCTCCCCGGTCACCGGGACGGTGCTGGGGCGCAACGACGCGCTCGACTCCACCCCCGAGGTGGTCAACAGCGATCCGTACGGCGACGGCTGGATGGTGGAGATCGAGCTGGCCGATCCCGCCCAGCTCGATGATCTGCTCGACGCGGCCGATTACGCCGAAGTGATCGGCGAAGGCTGACGATCCGTTCGCGAAGACCGGGTGCGCGGCCGGTGCGCGTCAGGATCGGCCCGGTGTCGGGGAAGGTCAACACGGTCGGTCGCACCGTTGTCCATCTGCGGTGCGGTGAGGGGGAGCGGCACGGTACGGTCGTCCCACAGGGGACTTCCCACCATTCGGCCGTCGATCTCGCGACTGTTTTGTCCGGCCAGCCCCCGGGAATGGCAACACTCGAGATCCGGAACGTGTGCAGGCAAGACGAAGGAGTGACTGGTGACTGAGAGCGACCGCGGTTCCGCGGCGTCGGATTCCACCTCGATCTTTGCCGGAGGATTGTTCGGCTCTGCCGAGGCGGAGACCAGTGAGGACGTCGTCGGTCTGGAAGGCCTGTCCGCCGGATCGGCCCTGTTGGTCGTCAAGCGCGGGCCGAACGCCGGATCACGGTTCCAGCTGGACCGCGACAAGATCACTGCGGGTCGCCATCCGGAGAGCGACATCTTCCTCGACGACGTCACCGTGTCCCGCCGGCACGCGGAGTTCCGGCGCACGGCGGAGGGTTTCGAGGTGGCCGACATCGGCTCCCTGAACGGGACCTACGTCAATCGGGAACCGATCGAGGTCTCCACGCTGTCCAACGGTGACGAGGTGCAGATCGGCAAGTTCCGGCTGGTCTTCCTGTCCGGCGACCAGGCCGAGGGTGACACCGGGTCATGACGCAGGCGAAGCTGCCGGTCGCGATCAGGGTCATCGAGGTCAGCAGTGTCGTCCACGGCTAGCACCGCCACCATGTCCCCGGAGCCCGGTCGCTCGCTCAGCATCGGCTCGGTGCTCAGCAGGTTGAAAGCGGAATTCCCTGAGGTCTCGATCTCCAAGATCAGGTACCTGGAGACCGAGGGGCTGGTCACCCCGCACCGCACCCCTTCCGGCTACCGGCAGTTCACCACCGAGGACGTCGAGCGGCTGCGATACGTGCTGGCAGCTCAGCGGGATCACTACCTGCCGTTGAAAGTCATCAAAGACCAGCTGGACGCGATCGACCGCGGCCTGGAGCCGGCCACCCCGGCGGCCAGGCTGCCACGCTCGCTGGTGATGGCAGACGGTCCGTCACCGGTCGATTTCGCCGCGTCCACCGAGGTTCGGGTCACCCGTGGCGAGCTGCTGGCGGCGACCGGTCTGAGCATGACCTCACTGGCCGAGCTCGAGCAGTTCGGCCTCGTCAAGGCGGGGCCTGGCGGTTACTTCGACGCCGACGCGGTGCTCATCGCCGGGACCGCGGCCGAATTGCTGGCCGTCGGTCTGGAGGCTCGTCACCTGCGATCGTTCCGCACCGCCGCCGACCGCGAGGCGACCCTGATCACCCAGCTCGTCTCCGCCCAGGCGCATCAGAAAGACCCGGATGCCAGGGAGCGGGCGGGTGCCGAAGCGGCCAGGTTGGCCGGGACGGTGCTGCGCATGCACTCCCAACTTGTCAAGGCCGGATTACGACGAGATCTCGGTCGTTGATGCTCCGCCGGCGGCGTGGGGCATGGGCCTCCGCACTCGTACGTCGACGTGTAGCGTTCGACGTGAACGAGAAAGGCTGACCGAGATGATCGAGATGCGGATCGTCGGCGTCCGGGTCGAAATGCCCAATCAGCAGCCGATTTTGATGCTGACCGAGGTGGATGGCCCGCGGAGCCTGCCGATCCTGATCGGCTCGGCCGAGGCCACTGCGATCGCCATGCACCAGCAGGGAGTCCGGCCGGCACGACCGTTGACCCACGATCTTCTCGGGCACGTCATCACCGCTTTGGGCCGGTCCGTCGTTCAGGTACGGGTGGTCGACTTCCGCGAGGGCACCTTCTTCGGCGAGCTCGCCTTCGACGACGGTACGACGGTCTCGGCCCGCCCGTCCGACGCGATCGCCCTTGCCGTCCGGGTGGATATCCCGGTGTTCGTCGACGAGGCCGTGTTGGCCGAGGCGGGAATCGTGGTCCCTCCCGAAGACGACGCGGATGCCACGGACGACGGTGCGGACGAAGGGGACGCCGAGGACGAGGTCGAGCGGTTCCGTGAGTTCCTGGACTCCATTTCGCCCGACGATTTCGGCGGCGGGCAGAAGCCGTAGTCGGTCGCTGAGCTGACCGTCCCGAGGGCGTTGCCGATTGGCCCTGCCTGCTGGGGTCAGCGATGCTGGTACTCGTTCGCAGTAACCCTGAAGCTCAGGTTGAGGACACGCCGCGCCAGACGTTGACCGGTGCCTGGCGCGGGCCTACCGTCAGGTCAAGTCACGTCGATGTGATTTGGCCGGTTGGGTCCAGTTAGGTGGTTCGGACAGCGCTGGTTTGACGCGGGTTGGTGCGGCACGGTTCACCCCGTGCCCGCAAGAAAGGGTGGCGCAATGCCTGACCAGGAGCAGGGTGCGCTCTTTCCCAACACCTCGCTGCCCGACGAGTTCGCCGGCTACCGCGGACCCACGGCCTGTACGGCCGCAGGCATCACCTATCGGCAGCTGGACTACTGGGCGCGGACCGATCTGGTGGTGCCAACGGTGCGCGGCGCGCGCGGATCCGGCAGCCAGCGGCTGTACTCGTTCAAGGACATCTTGGTTCTCAAGGTCGTCAAGCGGCTGCTGGACACCGGCGTCTCGTTGCAGAACATCCGGGTCGCGGTCGACCACCTGCGGGCGCGTGGGGTGGACGATCTGGCCGGGGTGACGTTGTTCTCCGACGGGACGACAGTCTACGAATGCACCTCTCCGGAAGAGATCGTCGACCTGCTGCCGCACCCTGCGGGCCAGCACCAGCACCGCCGCCCGCAGCGTTGCGA
>JBBQJM010000464.1:0-3395 GCA_038325895.1 Mycobacteriales bacterium | reverse complement strand
CGCGATCGGCATCGCGAACGACTGGATCGCGACGTCGTCCACGGGCCGCCCGAGCTGCCTGGCCGCGAATTGAAGCAGCTCGGGTTCGGCGTACGGCTGCCCGCGGAACCACGACGCGACCTCGAGGATGCCGTACTCCTGCTGACCGGTCGGGAAGAACATGTTCTCGAACATGAACGCCCAGAGCGCCACCAGCCCGAGATGCCATTGCCGGGCGTACCCCTGATCCGCGGGGTACGAGTGGTACCAGTTCCGGATGACGCCGGCGACCATCACCGCGGTTCCGCCGTAGAGCAGCAGGTGTGACGGCGACCAGGCGGTCAGGTCCAGCCCGTTGACCCGATGGTTGATGACGTCGATCGGCCCGGCCAGCACGAAGATGCCGGTGCCGATCTGCATGATGCGCAGCGAGCGCCGGTCCGCGCCGTAGCCGGTGAAGGTGTGGGAGAGCACCAGGCCGATGGCGATGCCGGTGCCGACCGTGTTGAGCACGTGCGCAGCGGCCAGGTCGTCGCGCAGCCACTTGAAATGCCAGGAGACGTCCCAGGACGACCCCAGCAGTTTCAACGCAAGCGCGACCAGCCACACGCGCTGCATGAACACGGCCAGTGACCGCGGCGTCTCACGGCCAGGCTCGCCACGAGTCCAATACGTGCGCATGAACCCTGACAAGCGATGCATGTGGTGGTCCGATCCGGGGTGCTTCGAGGTGTTGCCGATCGAGAAACGGTCGAAACAAGCCTACGGGCGCTGGGTCGCTGCTGAGACCGGGCGCGCAGGTGCATGAGTCCATCGGTACGGCACATGTCCACCGATGGGGCTTCAGGGGTTCCGCGATTCACACAACGGTATTCATTGCGATGAGGCAGAAGCGAGATACTCTGAAAGAGTGACGGCATTAGCCTGTTCGGCCCAATTGAGCAGAGAATCACCCAGTTCAGGCTTCGTAATGACAGATCGTGATGGCATGGGGCGGGAGCGGCACAGCTATGGACGACGACATTGGCTCCGCCCAGCCGCGCCGACAGTGGGGTTCTGACACCCGGGTCGATCCACTCCCGGCGGTCGCACCACCTGCCAGTGACGCCCTCATTGCGATCGGCCGGATCGCCATCATGTTCACCGTGCTGGCCTGGCTCACCTACGTCTTTGCCTACTTCATCACCGGGATCATCAACAGCTCCTATCAGAACAACGTCGACTTCCTCATCGAAACCATCGTGTATGTCGGGATCACGTCCTTCCTGGCGCTCTCCGCGCTGCTGTATCTCGTCGCTCGGCAGGGCTCGTTGTATCGCAGCCGGGCACACCGGCGGGTGCCGCGAGCCGTCATCGACAGCTTCTTCGACACGACGCTGCCCACGATGACGGTCCTCGTCCCCTCGTATCGCGAGGAAGTGTCGGTGGTCCGCAAGACCCTGCTCTCCGCGGCCCTGCAGGAGTACCCGTTCCTGCGGGTGGTGTTGCTGCTCGACGACCCGCCGAACCCGTCTTCAGCGGAGCATAGTGCGTCGCTGGAAGGTGCGCGGGCGCTGTCGGGCGAACTGACCGAGTGGCTCGCCGAACCGCGGGACAGGTTCGCGGCCACCCTCGAGGAATTCGAGATGTCGGCGGTGGACGAAGAGGAGCCGGACGCCTGCGTCGCGCAGCTCCGGGCGCTCGCCGGGCAGTACACCTGGGCCGCCGGTTGGCTGCGGATGCGGCAGGAGCAAGAGGTCATCACCGACCATGTTGACAGGTTCTTCGCCGATCAGGTGCTCGGTGTGCTGGCGGACGAATTCACCTCGGTGAGCGACGCCCTCCTCGCGGCCGCGGACGAGGATGGCACGATTCCGCACGCCCGGATGCTGCAGCTGCATCGACGCCTTGCCTGGACGTTCCGCGGTGAATTGACCTGGTTCGAGCGCAAGCTGTACTCGTCGCTGTCGCAGGAATCCAACAAGGCGATGAACCTGAACAGCTACATCGGCCTGATGGGGCACAGCTTCGAGGTACGGCAGACGCCGGAAGGCCGGGTGCTCGCCCCGTCGGGAAATACCGGCTCGGTGGTGATTCCGGACGCCGATTACCTGCTGACCCTCGATGCCGACAGCATCATCCTGCCGGAATACTGCCTGCGGCTGGTCTATGTCATTGCGCAGCCGGAGAACGCGAAGCTGGCCGTCATCCAGACCCCGTATTCGGCGTTCCCCGGATCGCCCACCCGCATGGAGCGACTGTCCGGCGCCACCACCGATATCCAGCACATCGTGCACCAGGGAATGAGCTATTACGGCGCGACGTTCTGGGTCGGCGCCAATGCCGTCATCCGCAAGCGGGCGCTGGACGACATCGTCGAGATCGAGCATCAGGGCGGTTTCGAGATCCGCCGCTACGTGATGGACCGGACGGTGATCGAGGACACCGAATCCAGCATCGATCTGGCCATTCACGGCTGGTGGCTGCTGAACTATCCAGAACGATTGAGCTACTCGGCGACCCCACCCGATTTCGGGTCCCTGGCCATCCAGCGGCGCCGCTGGGCCAATGGCGGTCTGATCATCATGCCAAAGCTGTGGACCCTGCGGCACGCCCGGCTGAAGCGGGCAGAAAAAGGGCGCGCGGTCGAAACCCTGCTGCGACTGAATTACCTGGCCTCCACCTGTTGGAGCAGCATCGCACTGGTGCTGTTGCTGTGGTACCCGTTCAACAACAGACTGCTCAGCCCACTGGTCCTGCTGGCCGCATTGCCGTACTTCACCGCAATGTCCTCGGATCTGAAGCACTGCGGCTACAAGCGTATGGACATTTTCCGGATCTACGGCTTCAACCTGATCCTGCTGCCGGTGAACCTGGCGGGTGTGGTGAAGTCGATTCAGCAGTCCGTCACCGGTCGGCGAATTCCCTTTGCCCGTACCCCGAAAGTGAGCGACAGGACCGCCACGCCGTTGTTGTTCGCGTTCTCCCCGTTCCTGATCATCGGATGGTCGATCTTCACGGTATGGCGTGGGATCGAAAACCAGTTCTGGGGCAATGTGGCCTTCGCCGCGTTCAACACCGTCACGGCCACGTATGCGCTGTTCTCCCTGATGGGCCTGCGCTACGCGATCGTCGACATCTGGCTGGGATTCGTCGAGCGGCTGTACGTCTCGGACAGCAAGGCCCCGGTCGTGCAGGTGCGCCGGCGGCGGGTGGAACCGCAGCCGGCGGCGCCGTCCTGGCAGGAGATCCTGTACCGAGGTGCCGCGGCCACCGCGACCGGCGATCACGTGTCTGAGAGCGCGGGCAGTTTCCGCATCCTTGCCGATGCTCCGGAACCGCCGGCGGTGCACAACCGCCGCGCGACCGACCGGATGGGCCCCGCCGGATATGGCCGCCGCGCCGCCGATCGGCTTGACGGATCCGGGCAGCGGGCC
>JBBQJM010000463.1:0-3437 GCA_038325895.1 Mycobacteriales bacterium | reverse complement strand
TGAATGCGTTGTCCGACCTGGCCGCCGAGGTGACCGGCGCGCTGGAGGACACCAGCGTCGAAATCCGACTGGACGGCCGCGACGTCCGGGTCTCGGTGACCCGCCACGCACAGGAAGCCATTGCCGCGGCGACGGACGCTGCCGGGTGGACCGGGGCGCCGCGGGACGCCGGTACCGCTGACGGTGGGCAGAGTGCCGACGATCTGCGCCGCGCGATGCAGGACGCCGGCGGCGAGCTGTCTCGTACCACCGTGCGGCTGTTCAATGAGCTGAAGTCGCAGGCCGAGCGGGCTGCCGCGCAAGAGGGCGTGTCGCTGAACACCTACATCTCCCGCGCGGTGTCGGACTCGGTGCGCTCGGCGGTGCCCGGCAAGGGCAACCGCGGTCACCGCCCGGGGGGACAGGGTCGCACGGTGACCGGCTACGTGCGCGGCTGAGCGCGCGGACGACCGACCTGAGGACTGACCCCGAGTACGTGTCTGTTGCCGCTGTTTGTTGTTGCCACCCCAGTAGCTGTCACTTGCGCCCCGTCATGCGCTGCGATGAATGAATGAGGAACTCATGCACACCTTTCTCACCCCCGACCCGATCACCATCGAGATCCGCAATTCCTCCGGGGAGATTCGGCTCGATCTCGCCGACGTCACCACCACCACGGTGGAGGTGACCGCCAGTTCCTCGCACCCCTTCGGCTTCCTCGACGACGTTTTCCGCGCCGTTGCCGGCGCGCGCCAGTCGAACGGCGCCCGCTGGGGCTTCGACGTCCGCAGCGCCGAGGACCAGGACGACTTCCACCGGTACGGCGCCGACCAGGACGACATCGACCCGGCCGAGCGGGTCCTGGTGGACCTGCGCGACACCACGGACGAGGGTCGTGGCGGCACCCTGATCGTCGACACCGACCAAGCCCGGCAGGGCTGGCGCTCCTCGTTCGCCGTGCACGTCGTGGCGCCCACGGGTTCCGGAGTTCGCGTGCAGACCCAGTCCGCGGACCTCATCCTCACTGGCGTGGCCGACCGGCTCGAAACCCGCACCGCGTCGGGCGATATCACCGTCGACCGGGTGCTGGGACGGTCGGTCGTGCAGACCGCGTCCGGTGACGTGACCATCTCGGAGACCGGCGACTGCGATGTGCGCACCGCCTCCGGGGACATCGGCCTGCACCGCACCAACGGAGATGCGCTGCTGCACAGCACCTCTGGCGACATCCGGGTGGACAATCCCGCCGGAAACACCAGTGCCAGAACGGTTTCCGGTGACATCCGGTTGGCGGACGCCGCTGCCGGCCAGGCCGAGGCGATTGCCGTCTCCGGTGACGTGGAAATCGGCATCCATCCCGGCTCACTGGCTTCGGTCGAGCTCAACACCATCTCCGGTAACACCGACACCGATTTCACCGTCAGCGACCAGGCACCCGAAGACGACGCGCCGGTGCTGGACATCCGGGTGAAGACCACGTCGGGCAACATCCGTTTGAGCCGGGCCGTGGGCGTCTGACCCGGGAGCCCTGCCCAAGCACAAGATGAACCTTCGCTCCACCCGCCGTCGAGCGGCCGCGGGTCCGGTCGCCTGACGGGGTCTCAGGTCTCCAGTCGGAGCGCCAGGCCGCCGCGCCGTGGGTCCGCCGCCGGACCGTCGTGGGCGATGACGGCCGCTCCCCCGAAATACGGCCGCTGCTCCGGCCACTGCACCACCTGCTCGCCGTCCTGGGTGAGCGCGCGGACGACCTCAGGGGCGTACCCGGGTTCCAGGTGCACGGCGTCCGGGGTGGCAACCAGTCGCGGCGCGGCCACCGCCTCGGCCGCGCCATGGCCGTCGATGAGCACACCGGTCAGCACCTGCAACAGCGCGGGCCGGATGCGGCTGCCGCCGGCCGCCCCGGCCACCAGCAGCAGGCCACCGGAGTCGTCACAGACCACCATCGGCACCATCATCGAGGGCATCCGTTGTCCGGGCCGGAGCTGGCCGCGCAGCAATTCGCCCTCACCGAGCATGGAATTGCCGTGCACGCCGCCGGTCCAGACCCCCGATCCCAAGCCCAGTGAATGCGTTGCGGCGCCGGCGTTCCCCTCACCGTCCACCGCGACCACGGTGGTGGTCTCGGCACGAACCGCGGGCGCCCGCAGCGCTGCCACCAGTTGGCGGGCCCGGTCGACCGGTCCGGCACCGACCAGGACCTGGTTGACCGCCGTGGCCGTCTCGGCGAAGTGGTCAAGATCGTTGCCGCGCACGCAGATGGTCCCGGTACCGAACTCGGCGTGGTGAACCTGTAGTTCGTGCACCCGGTAGGCGGCCATGTCCGCCACCGACAGCGCGCCGCCGTCGGACCAGACTGCGTCCACCAGTGCCCGTCCACGACGGCCGGTGGTCAGGACCTCCGGCCCGTGCTGCAGGTAGTCGTCCAGGGTGTGGGCCAGGCCCTCATGGTGCAACAGCTCGCCGTGGCCCAGGTGCCGGCGCCCGCCGTCGCCATCCGGTCGGGTGTAGATCGCCACGCCGTCCCCCAGCACCATGGCGGCGGCGACGTCGGGCAGCAATTGCGCATGGGCAAGCGGGAACGGCACCCCGTCATGGGCCAGATCCCTTGCCGGCGCGACGATCTCGTCCCACCGCAGGCGACCGAATCCGGCGTGCAAAGCGGCCACTCCGCTTGGCGTGCCGGGCACCGCAACGCTGGGTCCGCCGACCGCGTAGGGCACCTCGACGTCACCGAAGCTGACCTTGATCGCGCGCGGTGCGGCCGGCACGGTGCCGTCCAGACCGGGCACGGCCACGAAGAAATCCAGGCAGTGCACGCTCCGGGTGCGAGCGTCGTAGACGGTCGCGAAGCCGCCGCCGCCGAGCCCGGTGAACAACGTCTCGGCCACGCAGCCGGCGAGGATCATCGCGGCCACGGCGTCAGCGGCCGACCCGCCGCCGGCCAGGATGTCGCGCCCGACGGTGGCGGTCGCTGGATGACCAGCAGCGACGGACGCGGGCAGAGGACTCACCCGGGCAGGTTACCGGTTGCCTCCCGTCGGTTCGGACGCCACGGCGTCGCTCGCCTGGGCCTCACGGGCGGACCCGAGCCGCATCCCGGGTCGGGCCACCAGCGTGCGCCACAGGTCGCCACGGGGCAGCACTGCCGTCTCCCCCAGACCCAGCCACCCCGCCATCCTGACCAACTCGACGGCTGCGGCGTCGGCCGCCGCCGCGGCATCCATGTGCGGCTCCGACCAGGACGCCTGCACGAGCAGCCGCCCCGTGGCGCGATCCGCCTTGAGGTCGAACCGCCCGGCGATCTGTTCTCCGACCAGCAGTGGCAGCACGTAGTAGCCGTACTGGCGCTGTGCGGCCGGCGTGTAGATCTCGATCCGGTAGCGGGCGCCGAACAGCCGCTCGGTGCGTTCCCGGGCCCAGATCAGCGGATCGAACGGGCACAGCAACGCGGAACCGTT
>JBBQJM010000462.1:0-3448 GCA_038325895.1 Mycobacteriales bacterium | reverse complement strand
CGGTCCTGGCTGCTGTCCAGGGCCGAGGTCGTCACCGCACACACGGTGGTCAGGGCGATGGTGCCGGTGTCGATCCGGCCGGGCACCGGGGACGACGGGAGCTCGGTCGCTTCCTATCTGATCGACCTGCCGGTGGCCGAGCCGAACCCGGCAATGCGCCTGCATCAGGTGTCGTTCGCGATGGGTGGGCACCTGGAATCCGGCAGGCAGGTCGCCGCCGACTCGCTGGTCGAGCTGGGCCGGTTCGCCCCGCCCACCCTGCACGCGCTCGGCGCCAGGGTGGCCAGTCAGCTCTCCCGCCGGATGTACAACGTGCTGATCACCAACGTGCCCGGCCCGCAGGTGGCGCTGTACGCGGCTGGGTTCCCGGTCGAGGCGATGTTCCCGGTGGCGCCGCTGGCGCTCGGCCAGGCGCTGGCGGTGTCGTGCACGTCCTACAACGGTGGGGTGTACTTCGGCATGACCGCCGATCGGGAGGCGATCCCGGACGTCGCCGAGTTCGCGGTGCAGATTCACGAGGCGGTGGATGAGCTGCTCTCCACCATCCCTGACGAGAAGGGTTCCCCCGCAGGCCATCCTCGGCGGCCGGGCAGGTCTCGGTCGTCGTCGTGACCGGTGGCGCCGACAGGGACGGGATGGTGCGGGTCTACCTGCCATCAACCATGAGCGGCATCCGCCTGGCGCTGGCCTCCGGCACGGTGACGGTCGCCGGTGGCTACGGGTTCGCGGTCACCGAGCCCCTCCGGCTGGAGTACCCGGACTGGTCGGAAGAGGACCTGGAATACGTGGCGATGCAGGACGCCTCCCGTGCCTCGCTGCGGCTACTCGCCGCGTTCCTGGACGAGACCGCTGACGGGCACGGGGACGGCGAGGCCGCGTTTGGTGTTCTGGGCGCGGCAGGCCCGGCTGCCGAACCGCTGCTCCGAGTGGTCGTCGCGGTGGACGTGAACGATGCGGCGGTGCGGCCGCGGCCTGAACTCGACCGGGCCGTGGTCGCGTTGACCGGCGCCGTCGAGTGGCCACAGCTAGCTGCCGTGCACATCGACGGTGCCGACGCCGGGCCTGCCGTTCGCGACGCGGTGGGGGTCATCGACGCCGCGGACCTCGGTGACGATGACGCCGAGTTCGTGCTCGGCTCCGTGGAGGACTTCGACCTGGCCTGGTACGCGCCGGGAGAAGTTGTCTACCTGATGGAGGAACTGGACGCGCCCGGCTGAGCGGTGAGTTCTTCCGGCGCTGGGAACACCGCCTGCAAACTCCGCTGGGAATGCGCCGTGCAGCATCGGTGCGCTCACCGCGAGCCGATCACCCACGATCAGCGCGCCCAGCGACCCCAGCAAAGACGCACGATGCGATCAGGCGGCGTCCTTGACGAACTCCAGCTCGAGGGCGATCTCGACCTTGTCGGCCACGACGGCATTGCCGGCCCCGAACGCGGCCTCGAAGCTCACGCCGTAGGCCTTGCGGCTGATCGAGGTGGTGGCGGAGAAACCGGCGCGCGTCGAGCCGTAGGCGTCCACGGTCTCGCCCAGGTACTCGACGGCCAGCTCGACCTGCTGAGTGGTGCCACGAATGGTCAGGCCGCCGACGAGAACGAACGCTTCGCCGTCGAAGTCGCGGACGGAGGTGGAGACGAAGGTCAGGGTCGGGTGGTTCTCGACGTCCAGGAAGTCGGGGGACTTGACGTGCTCGTTGCGCTGGTCCTGCTTGGTGTCGACGCTGGCGGCGTCGATGACGGCGGTAACGGTGGCGTCGGCCGGGCCGTTGTCGCCTACTACCAGGGTGGCCGACTGCAGCGCGAACGTGCCCTTGGCCTTGCCGACGGCCATGTGGCGAACCTTGAACGAGACGTCGGAGTGGATGGCGTCCCCGGTCCAGGTGCCCCTAGAAAGAGTGGGGACTGAGAGGGTGGTGGTGTTCGGGACAGTGGAGGTCATGGCGTTTCCTTCCAGAGGGGGTTATATGAAGCTTCAACAATCTATGGCCAATCCTATTCCCTGAAGGTGGACGCGTCACCTATCGAATGGGGGAGGCAGTTGTGACCTCGCCCACACGCTTTCGCCACGCTGAGTGAGCGGGCGCCCTCAGTCGGTGTCCGTACCGGACTTGGAGGCCAGCAATCGGCGGAACGAAGCCAACCTCCCCGGGCTGGAACCGCCGGCCGCGACAAATGCGTCGAGCGCGCAGCCGACCCCGGTGGTTCCCGCGGGGGAGTCGGCGTCACCGCCGGTGTGATCGCAGCCGGGAGGGCAATTGACCGTGCCGGGCAGCAGGTCGTCGAACGTCTCCAGCAGATCATCGGGCGTCACGTGCGCCAGCCCGAAGGAGCGCACCCCCGGAGTGTCGATCACCCATCCGCCGCCGGGTAGCGGCAACGCGATGGCCGACGTCGAGGTGTGCCGGCCCTTGCCCACCCCGCTCACCGCGGCGGTCGCCCGGTCGGCGTCCGGGACCAACGCGTTCACCAGGGTGGACTTGCCAACGCCGGAGTGCCCGACCATCACCGACACATTCCCGGTCAACAGTTCCCGTACCGCCAGCAGTCCCTCGGCGGACAGCGCGCGACCCTCACCCCTAAGGGTCACCAGGACCGGGAGGTCCAAGTCCGCGTAGACCAGTTCCATCGGCGTCGGGTCGGCCAGGTCCGCCTTGGTCAGCAGCAGCACCGGGTCGAGGTCGCCGGTGTAGGCCGCGACCAGGCAGCGGTCGATGAAACCCGTGCGCGGCAACGGATCCGCGACCGCGCAGACGATCACCAACTGGTCGGCGTTCGCGACCAGCACCCGCTCACCGGCCGCCGGTGAGCCGGAGCCCGGGCCCGACGCGTTTGCCGGTCCGGAGGCCTCCGCGATGTCGTCGGCGGATCGCCGGAGCACGCTGCGCCGATCGGCGATCCGGACGATGCGGGCCAGCGTGTCCGGCGCGCCGTCGGTGTCGCCGACGAGATCGACCAGATCGCCCACCGCCACCGCACGCCGGCCCAACTCACGGGCCCGCATGGCGGTCACCACCCTGGCTCGCTTGGTGCCCTCCTCGACCAGGCAGGTGTACCGGCCGCGATCAACGGTGGTGACGAACCCGACTACCGAGTCGGCATGCGTCGGCCGCGTCTTGGTGCGCGGGCGGCTGCCGCGTCCCGGGCGCACCCGAACGTCGTCGTTCTCCCAGCCGTCGGCAAGCTTGCTCAGCGAGTCACCGCCGGCGTCCAGTAGCCGTCCAGCATGTCGGCCCACATCCGGTCGAAGCCGGGCAGCGTCTTGGCGGTGGTGTCGATGTCGTCCACCGTCACACCGGGCACCCGCAGCCCGATGATGGCCCCGGCGGTGGCCATCCGGTGATCGCCAAACGAACGCCAGACCGCAGCCGGCGGCACCAGTTACCTCTGGTCAAACGCCGCAACAACCGACATGATCACAGTTACCACCACCGGAATTTACGTAGTCACGGT
>JBBQJM010000461.1:0-3463 GCA_038325895.1 Mycobacteriales bacterium | reverse complement strand
ATATGCACCTCGACCCGACCACCGGGATCGTTCGGGTTCAGCGCCCAGCCCGCCGCGACAATCTGTCCTTGCTGGGCAGTCACCGCATCCAGGTAGCCGAAAGCGTCCTGCACCTGGATCGTCCGGCACCCCAGCAACGTGTTGCCGGCGCCGCCGCTGGTGGTGATCGCGAACGCGCACACCGAATGGGTACCAGCCTCGATCGACGGGATGACAGCCGAGAATCCGTGGCCGGATCCGTAACCGGGAAACACCGCCGCCACGTCCGGCCGGTTGCCGCCCGCCAAAAATCCGGAATACCCCCGAGCGCCGGACGGTCCGAAGTCGTAGACGTGGATTTCGACGTGCTCGCCGGGATTGTTCGGGTTCAGCGCCCATCCGCCGGTGACGATCTGCCCCGTGTCCCTGCCGACCCCGTCGAGATAGCCGAATGCGTTGCGCACCTGGATCGTCCGGCACCCGAGCAACGGGTTGGTTTGCGGCGGGTTCACCTCGATGGCAAACGCGCACACCGAGTTTGCGCCCTCCCCCATCGGCGGCACGCTCGCCGAGAATCCGGTCGCGCCGCCGGCCCACGGGAAGGCTGCGGCCACGTCCGGGCGTGACCCGCCGGTGGAGATCGCCGTCCCCTGTGTTCCTGCAGGACCCGTGACGTAGACATGCACCGCCTCCCACTGCCCGGGTGCCTCCGGGTCGGCGGCCCACCCGGCGGCCGTCAACAGGTTGTTCGCCGGGTTGGCCACCACATCCAGCGATCCGATCGGCAGCGGCCGCGTTGTCGATTGTTGAATGATCGCCGCGGCATGAGTGGACGTTTCCCGCATCGGATCCGGATAGTTTCTGCTGAGCTGCAGGACCGCGACGAAACTGCGGTCGGTGTACCCCACGGAATGGATGGCGCAGGACGGTGCCGTCCAATAACTGTCACAGCCCCAGCCTTGTTTGGAGCCGTGGTCACCGCCCAAGGCGTTGAGACCGAAATGCTGATCGAAGCCGTCGGATCCGTTCGGGGCTGTCTGGGCCATCACCGGGATCAGCCAGGGACCGACCGCGGGATCCTGTGACGCTCGGAACAGGAAGGTGGTCATGTCGCCCGCCGTGATCCGGACGGCACCCCAATGCCCGACCCGGTCGGTCGCATTCGTGGTGTTGCCCAACCCATATCGTGCCGCGATGCTGGGAACGGCATCGGCGCTGAACAACGCGGAGGCGGTGCCGTCGTCGGAGAACTCGAGCATGTAGGCCAAGCGGTCCTTCACCGAGTCCGGGGTAGCGGTGTACCCGCCGTAGAGCACCAGGTAATAGCTGGCCAGCAGCAGCTTCATGATCGACTCTGAAGCGACCTGGGCCTGCGCGTTACCGGTCTGTGCGGTGATAGCGCCGGTGCCGCGGTCCACCACGCTGATGAAGGAGGTCACCGATCGGTTCGCCGCGTAGCTCACCGCGTCGGCGACCGCGTCGGCGGGTGTGGCGGCGACGGCTGCCGGCGCCGGCGCCAGACCGAGCGCGGCGACGATGGCCCCGACGAGCAGCAGGCGTCCGCCTCGAGCCACCTGACCCCCTGGTCGTCGTCAGCCGTGCCTGCCGAGTACATCGTTGACGGATCGTATCCGCTCGGTCACGGTTGCCGGTGGACGCCCGGTCCGAGGGGATACGCCGCGTCGCCGGCGCCGACCGACCCCGTGATCGGGGCCGATCGGCTCCGGACGGCGGACCGGGCTCGACAGGGACACCTACCAGTGGTGAGCCACGTCGATCACCAGGCGGGAATTCTCTCCGGGACCGTCCAGGGTGAATACCCGGAATGGCAGCCGAGCCCGCACTCCGAGCGCGAAAAGGTCACCTTCGGGGCCATGCGGTCCTTGCGGTCCGTAGATCAATTCCTTGACCTGTCGGAAAGTGCGGTAGCCGGTCACGTCCGTGACTTCGTCCGGATTCACCACCGCGGTGCTGGCGTGACTCGGGGCCGGACGCGGCACCACCACGTTGTTGATCCAGATCATCATGTAATCGTCGCCGCGGGGATAGTCACCCGACGTCCAATACATGGTGTGGTCCGGATCGTATTGGACTCGGTAACCGCCGACCGGTCCCTGGACGTCGAAGACCAGCCTGTCGTAGCAGTCGTGTTGTCCGCTGCGCAGATTCGAGATCACTGCGTCGGACAGCGGAATGCTCGACACCTTCGGCAGCGAACCCCAGTAGATCCCGCAGAACGGCGCGCTTGCCACCGACGTGCTGGTCGTACCGCCACTCAGCACAGTCTGGGCGCTGACCGGGGTGGCCAGCACGACCCCGGCCGTCGCCGCAATTGCCAGTACTGCTGTCAGCCTTGACGTCCCTGTGATCGTCGCTGTGATCGTCACTGTGATCGGCCTCCTTCGGTGACCGCCGGAACTCTGATATTCCTAGCTGCAATACGGACGTTTCGCCCATACCGGCAGTTGTGCGCGTGGCCGGAAATGGACGAAAGTGTCTGAATCCGTTCCGAACGAGTCCGGCCAGAGCGAACGCCGAACATTCCCTACCAAGGAGCAGCACTGTGGACCTGCATCTGAGCGGCAAGGTTGCCGTTGTCACCGGAGCTTCCAAAGGCATCGGCCTCGCCGTCACCAGAGCGTTGGCCGCGGAAGGCGTCACCGTGGTGGCCGGCGCCCGGTCCGTGGACAACCTGAGCGAACTGGACGTCGATACTCCGGTGCACGGCGTCGCCGTCGACCTGACCGGCCCCGACGGACCAGCCCCGCTGATCGAGGAGACGATCAGCGTGCACGGCGGACTCGACATCCTGGTGAACAACGTCGGGTCGGTCCGGCCGCACGTCGGTGGCTTCCTCACCATCACCGACGAGGACTGGATGTCGGCGCTGACGGTCAACCTGCTGGCGGCCGTCCGCACCACCCGTGCCGCCCTGCCCTACCTGTTGGAACGCGGGTCCGCGAACATCGTGACGATCAGCTCGGTCAACGCCTTCCTGCCCGATCCCATGATCCTCGACTACACCGCGGCCAAGGCCGCGCTGACCAACTTCTCGAAGGCGTTGTCGAAAGAGTTGGGCCCCAGGGGTATCCGGGTGAACACCATCAGCCCGGGACCGGTCAGCACACCCCTGTGGCTCGGCCAGGTGGGGTGGCGGCGATCTTCGCCGAGGCTGACGGCAGCGATGCGGCGGCCGTCGCGGAACAGGCCGCAGCGGGATCGGTCACGGGCCGCTTCACGGCTCCAGAGGAGGTCGCGGATCTTGTGATTCTGCTGGCCAGCGATCGCGCCGGGAACGTCACCGGTTCAGATTTCGTCATCGACGGCGGGCTGATCGGCACCCTGTGAACGCCCGCCGTCATGCCTGGTCCTTCATCAGGTGCAGTAGCCAATTCCGGGCGGTGCGGATCAACGCGTACCTGGCGGATTCTCGAGAACCGTGCAGGGTGAACACGATCCGGCGCTCGTTGCGATCATGTTCCTC
>JBBQJM010000460.1:0-3496 GCA_038325895.1 Mycobacteriales bacterium | reverse complement strand
CGGTTGACCGGCGGACTCCAGGTAGCGACCCAGCGAGTACGCATGGTTGCCGACGTCAACGGTGATGACGGCGTCGGGGGGCAGGTGCCGGGACAACGCATCGAAGACCGCCGCCGCAGAGACACCCTGGCCTCTGTCATCCGCGACCCGACGGGCCTTCTCCGCGCGCCAGATCACCCACCTTTCGGCGACATCGGCTCGTTGGTCGACCGCCGCGGTGACACCGGCCGCGGCGTCCAGCGCCGCCACGGTGCTGGCGGCGTCGCCGACCAGGCCGATGCCCACCGGGTCGAAACGGCCGATTGCGGCCGGGTTGTCGTCGATCTGGATGATCGGTTTATAGGTGGCTATGCCGGTGTGGTTGGAGAACGATGCCCCGATCGCGAGGACCAGGTCCGACTCGTTCATCAGCCAGCTCGCCACCGGGGTTCCGCTGCGGCCGAGCACGCCCGCCCCCAACGGGTGGGTGTCGGGGACCAGGCCCTTGGCCTTGAACGTCGTCAGCACCGGCGCGCCCAGCCGCTCAGCGAACGCGACCACCTGATCCCGGGCGCCGCGGGCGCCGTGACCGACCACCACAACCGGGCGACGGGCGGCCCGGAGCAGGTCCGCGGCCGCGGCCAGCTCAACCGGCGGGGGCGTACCGGCCCGCCCGGCCAGTCGACCATCGGGGGTGGCGGCGGGGTGGTCGGACGGCAGGATCTGCACCTCGTCCGGCAGGACAAGGTGGGCCACCCCGCGCCCGTCAACCGCGTGCTTCACGGCCAGGGCTGCCATCTCCGCAGCGTCGCTGCCGGCCTGCAGGGTCACCGACGAGATCGCCACGTCCTTGAACACCGCGGACAGGTCGAGATCCTGAAAAGCGCCGCGCCCCAGCACTTTGGACGGAACCTGACCGGAGATCGCGATGACCGGCGCCTGGTCCAGTTTCGCGTCGTACAAGCCGGTGAGCAGATTGGTGGAACCGGGGCCGGCGATCGCCAGGCACGCCGCCGGTCGGCCGGTGAGCTTGCCGTAGGCGGACGCCGCGAAGGAAGCGGCCCCTTCGTGCCGGATGCCGATGTAGGTGATCTCTCCCCGGTCCTCCGCCCGGCGCAGGGCATCGGCGAACCCGAGGTTGGAATGTCCGACCATGCCGAACACGTGCCGGACGCCGAATGCGACCAGGGTTTCGACCAGGACGTCGGCAACCGTCCGGGCCGGCACCGGGATCTCGGGCACAGCGACATACACCCCGTCGGGCCGTTCCTCGACCGGGTAGCCCGGTACGGCGTCGGCGAAGCCCTCCGGCGGCAGACCGGTCAGCGGGTCATAGTCGTAACCGTGCCAGGGGCAGCGCAACAATCCCTTCTCGATCGAGCCCTCCCCCAACGGGCCGCCCTGATGCGGGCACCGGTTCTCCAGCGCACCCAGCCGGCCCCCGCACCGCGACATCGCGATGCTGCGACCATCGACGACAACACTCCGGACCCGTCCCTCGGCCGGTACATCCGCCTCGCGGACCCGTCGCCATCGCTGCACATCGGTCATCACACACATCTCCTTGATGTCGGGGGGTGAACCCAATGATGAGTGCCGGCATCCGGCACGATCGTTACGCCGGAACGGACACATTCCCGACAACCAGGAATCGCGGGGACGACGGCCCGGGTCGTGCACGCGGCGGCGCTGACCGGTCCGTGTGACACCGAACCAGTTGCACGGATGGGCCTGTCCCAGCAAACGGGTGTCATCCCCACTCCCGCGTTGTTGACGATGAGGGGTGCCGCGGTTCCCCTTGACGGCGCCGGTGATGGTCGAGTCGGGCGTGAGGGCCAACACGGAGGTGGTGGGCGTGTCGGCCGTCGGCGTGACGGTGCTGGCGCTCCCGCTGAACGAACCCGAAATGTCGCCACGGTAGGTGCTGGCGATGCACAAACCCACCGGCGACCGGCGTTCTGGGTCGGTGACGGCATGTTCGGTGTACCGGCCGGTGACCGTGACGCACCCGGACGCGGCGGCCGATTGGCCGGCGGTCAGCGCCAACGCCGCCACGACCGCGACGCCAGAGATGACAACGCCAGGGATCTTGCCGGTGAGAACATGTCAGAACTCCTCACAGTGAAGGTTCGCTGTCCGAGATCCCCTACCGCCCAGTTGGTCTGATCTGGCTGTCCGGCATCAGGCCCTGGCGTTGCACGACTCCGTCGGCACCCGGCGCCTGCGGGGCCCAGCGTGCCGGCCGCGGCGGGCGGCGCGCTCGACGCATTCTCAGGGCGCACGAAACGTTTGCCTCAGAGGCGAGACACACCGAAAAGCTCGACCCGACGCACCGGGTGGGCGACGCACGCGGTGAATGCCGACCATCGACGGTGAGGACAACGATGCCTGACGTCTCGTTTGACAACCTGCTGATCGTTTTCGTGATCGCGGTTGCTGTGCCGCTGTTGCTCGGATGTGCGACGCGGCTACGTGTGCCCTCCGTCGTCATCGAGATCATCGTCGGTGTGATCGTCGGGCCAAGTGTGCTCGGCTGGGTGCAGATCGACCTTCCGGTCGAGATTCTCGCGGTCTTCGGCCTGGCCTTCCTGTTGTTTCTGGCCGGGTTGGAGATCGACCTGCGGGGATTGCGCGGCAACCTGCTCCAGATCGCCGTCCTCGGCTACCTGGTGACCCTGGTGTTGGGAGTTGCGGTGGGCACGGGCTTCGGCGCATTGAACTGGGCGAGCTCCCCGCTGCTGGTGGCGATCGCGCTGTCGGCGACGTCGCTGGGCCTGATCGTGCCGGTGCTCAAGGACGCCGGGCAAGCCGGCAGCCCTGTCGGTCAAACAACAATCGCGGCGTCCTCGGTCGCCGACTTCTCCGCGATCGTGCTGCTCACCCTGTTCTTCTCGGCGAGCGGCGGCGGGGTCTGCGAGAAGCTTGTCCTGCTGGTCATCTTCGCCGCGTTGGTGGGCGTCGGGGCGGTCCTGCTGCTGCGAGCGGGTCGTTGGATGCGACTCGGGACGGTCCTGGTGCGCATTCAGGACACCACCGCCGAGATCCGGGTCCGGTTCGCGGTGTTGCTCTTGGTGGCACTCGTGGCGTTGGCCGGGCATTTGGGTCTGGAAACGATCCTCGGCGCCTTCCTGGCCGGCGCGATCGTTGGGCTGGTGGATCGGGACTCGAGCACGCATCCGCATTTCCGGATCAAGCTCGAAGCCATCGGGTACGGCTTCCTGATCCCGGTGTTCTTCATCAGCAGCGGGGCGCGACTGGACCTGTCGGGTTTGCTGGCCAGTCCGTCGACGCTCCTCCGGGTGCCGTTGTTCCTGCTCGCCCTACTGGTTGTCCGTGGCGTACCGGCACTGCTGTCGATCCGCCGCTTGGGCAGGACTCGATCGGTGGCGTCCGGGCTGCTGCAGGCGACCTCCCTGCCGTTCATCGTCACCGCCAGCCAGATCGGGATGGCCGCCGGGTTGATGACACCGATCACCGCTGCCGCGCTGGTCTGTGCCGGCCTGCTGTCCGTACTCAT
>JBBQJM010000459.1:0-3500 GCA_038325895.1 Mycobacteriales bacterium | reverse complement strand
CCCAGGACTTCCTCTCGGTCGAGCCGGCCTTCGGCAGCAACGACGACCCGCGCGGGCTGGTAGCGGACGCGCACGCCGCCGGACTACGGGTGGTCCTTGACGTGGTGCTGAACCACACCGGCGACGTCTTCGCCTACGACCTGTCCGACGCCGCTCGCTACCCGGCCACCGCCGATTCCCCGATCACCCCGATCGATCCGCGCTGGGACGGGGCGGACTACCCGGTCGCCGGCTGGCGGTCGGCGACCGGCGCGCTGGCCCCGTTCACCCCGCCGGCCGCCGCCGGGTTGTGGCCGGACGGGGCGGTCTTCCCGGCCGAACTCCATGCGCCGCAGACGTTCTCCTGCAAGGGCCGGATCACCAACTGGGACAACCCGGCGGAATTCCTGGAGGGCGATTTCGTCGGTCTGAAGGACGTCGCGCACGGGTTCGGCCCGCTGGAGGACTACCGGCCATCGCCCGCGCTCCGCGCACTGACCCGCGCCTACTGCTGGTGGATCGCATTCGCCGATCTCGACGGATTCCGGGTCGACACCGTTAAGCACATGGACCGCGGCGCGACCCGCTTCTTCGCCTCCGCGGTCCACGAGTTCGCCCAGTCGATCGGCAAGGACCGGTTCCTGTTGATCGGTGAGATCACCGGGTCGCGCACGGACGCCATCACCACGTTGGAGCTGACCGGCCTCGACGCCGCCCTCGGCCTGGCGGACGTCCAGGAACAGTTGCAACGGGCAGCGACCGGTGACGGCGACCCAGCCGGGTACTTCTCGTTGTTCCGCAACTCCGAGCTGATCGGCAAGGACTCGCACACCTGGCTGCGGAACACGGTGGTGACCTCGTTCGACGACCACGACCAGGTGTGGAAGGGGCCGAACAAGTCCAGATTCGGCGCACGGGCGGACGCGAGGTCGCAACTGCCGGCGATCCTTGCGCTCAACGCGACCACCCTCGGCATCCCGTGTTACTACTACGGCACCGAGCAGTTGCTCGACGGCAACGGTGGACCCGACCATGCGGACCGGTACATCCGGGAGGCCGCGTTCGGCGGCGACTTCGGCCCTTTCCGCAGCCGTGACCGCCACGTGTTCGACGAGACCGCGGCGGGCTACCGTGTCTTGGCGGACGTGTTGGAGTTGCGTCGCCGGGAGCCCGCGCTGCGCCCCGGGCGCCAGTACCTCCGGGAGACCTCCGGTGACGGGATCACCTTTGGGCTGCCGACCGGGTTCGGCGGGCCGGTGCGGGGGATCGCGGCCTGGTCCCGCATCCTGGCCGATCGTGAAGTGATCTGCGCCATCAACACCGATCCCGCTCAGCCCCGGCAGGCGTGGGTGACCATCGACTCGGGCCTGCACGCCCCGGGTGACGCGCTCGGCGCGCTTCCGGGAGGAAGCCCGGGCGTTGTGGCCTCGCTCACCGTCGCGTCACGCAACGGGGCCGCGGTGTTCGTCGTCCTACCGCCAGGCTCATTTGCCGCGTATGCCTGAGCACCGCAGAAGGCTCACTTCACCGGAGATCATCCGGTCTGTGTCAGGTTTCACCGGCGGATCCTCTGCGAAGAGAGTCTGGCTGCGATAGAATTATGGCATCGGGTCGAGAACCCGTCGATCCACGGTAGTAACAACCAGTAGTAACAACCAGTGACAACCCACCAGCTCCAACGAAGGATTTGATAGTCATGATCAACCTGAGGAAGACCCTGCACCAGCACCACGAAGTTGCTCGCACCCGTCGCCTGATGAATCGCGCGATCGATCACGCCGGCACCCCCGCCGTCCGTAACGAGCTGCTGACGATCGCCCAGCACCAGGGCATCAGCCTGCGCTGAGCGCGACCCCGCCCAGACCCCCATACGCCCATCAATAGTTCGCGAGATTCCCCCTTTCGGTGTAACGGCCGTCGGCGAAAACTCGATATGCTCAGTGACCCCGGACAGCTGCCGGACCCCCGACCTGGCAGCCGTCCGGGGTCACTATTTTGTCCGGACTTGACCGGGTTTCTCCGTGGGCCGAGAGCCGCGCCACCGTCGTTCGGCGACACAATCCGATCATGAGATGGGATCCCGCCCAGTACCTGCACCACGGCGACGAGCGCGCCCGGCCATTCTTCGACCTTGTCGACCGGGTCGGCGCCGAGCACCCGCGAACCGTGGTCGACCTGGGTTGTGGGCCCGGCCAACTGACCCAGCGGTTGTGCCGGCGATGGCCGAACGCCCGCATCCACGGGCTGGATTCCTCGGCCGAGATGATCGCCGCCGCGCAATCAGCGGCCACCACCGGAACCGGCGCCGAAGTGTCCTTCGCGGTGGCGGACATCAGCCAATGGCGTCCCGATCCAGGGACGGACGTGGTCATCAGCAACGCCGCGCTGCAGTGGGTGCCCCGGCATCGTCAGCTGATCCGGCAGTGGACCGCCACGCTCGCTTCGGGTGCCTGGCTCGGTTTTCAGGTGCCGGGGAACTTCGATTCACCGTCCCATCGGCTGATGCGCGAACTCGCGGAGTCCCCCGCCTGGCACGATGCGCTCGCCGGCGTCCTCCGTCACGACCACGCGGTGGACGACGCCACCGGCTACGCCCGGCTGCTGCTGGACTGCGGGTGGTCCGCCGACGCCTGGGAAACCACGTACGTGCACGTCCTGCCGGGCGAGGATGCGGTGCTCGACTGGGTGCGCGGGACCGGTCTGCGTCCCGTGCTGGGTGCGCTGGAGCCGGCCGCAGCCGCGGACTTCGAGGCCGAGTACGCCGCCCTGTTGCGGCGGGCGTACCCCCGACGGTCCGACGGCACCCTGTTCCCGTTCCGGCGCATCTTCTGCGTGGCACAGGCGCCGTGAACTCTGCGCTCGCGGGGACGTCAGCCGCGACGTCGGTGAGACGTCAGTGAGACGTCCGTGACGGCGATTTCGGCCAGCTAGGCTCGGCCGATGCCCGATGCTCCGCTGGCCATCCAGATGCTGCACGATCGGATCCTGATCAAGATGTCCGGCGGCCCCGGCGAGCGCACGTCGCGCGGCGGCATCCTCATCCCGGCAACCGCGGAGATGGCCAAGCGGCTGGTGTGGGGCGAGGTGGCCGGGGTCGGCCAACACGTGCGATCGGTGAAGGCCGGCGAGCGGGTGCTGTTCAGCCCGGAGGACCAGTACGAGGTGGAAGTCGGCGGGGAGACCTACCTGGTGCTGCGCGAGCGTGACCTGCAGGCGGTGGCCAGCCAACGCGCCGGCGGCGGGACCGGCCTGTACTTGTGACGAGTGCGACTCGACCCGCTGACCGGCTCTGCCGACGGGCTCTGCTGACGGATCTGGTCGGAGGCACCCCGATGAGCGAGGATGATCAGGGCAGCGACCAATGAACCGGAACCCACCCGGTGCCGCTCGCGATCCAGCGCCTGTAGCAGCACGTGATCCCACCCCGCCGTCCCCGCCTGAGCCCTCTCCTGGGAGCGACCGCCATGGATACGTACGACATCATCGTCATCGGCTCCGGTCCGGCCGGTCAGAAGGCGGCC
>JBBQJM010000458.1:0-3516 GCA_038325895.1 Mycobacteriales bacterium | reverse complement strand
GAGTTGGGCATCGTCGACGTCACGGTGTGCGGCCTGGCCAAGCGGCTGGAGGAGGTCTGGGTGCCCGAGCAGCAGGACCCGATCATCTTCCCGCGCACCAGCGAGGCCCTGTATCTGCTGCAGCGGCTGCGGGACGAGGCGCACCGTTTCGCGATCACCTACCACCGCGCCAAACGCTCCAAATCGATGACGGTGTCGGCGCTGGACAACGTGCCCGGCCTCGGCGAGAGCCGACGCAAGGCGCTGGTCCGGCACTTCGGATCGGTCGCCGCGCTGCGCCGGGCGGCGGTCGAGGACATCATGCAGGTGCCGGGGGTGGGCAGGCGGACCGCGGAGGCGGTGGCCACCGCGCTGACCGCCGCTCCCGGGGCACCACGCAGCGCGCCGACGCCACAGATACCGCTACCGTCAACAGGCACGGGGGCCCAGTCGTGACCTGTCGTCACCGGTCAGAACCGTCGTGACGGGTGACGGCCGGGTGATGACAGGCTGGCCCGCGAGCCGGCCGGAGGATCGACGCACCGCAAGGGGTTGTGATGAGCGAAGCGACCGGGGCGACCCCACCGCACGCCGAAGGGCCGGCCACCCACCCGGCGGGGCCTGGACCGTCCAAGGGTGGCATCCACGTCGCGATCGTCTCCGGACTGTCCGGTGCGGGTCGGTCCACCGCCGCCAAGTGCCTGGAGGACCTCGGCTGGTTCGTTGTGGACAACCTGCCACCCGAGCTCATCGCGACCATGGTCGATCTCGGGTCCCGCACCAGCGGTGACGTCACCAAAATTGCAGTGGTGCTGGACGTCAGATCGCGGGCCTTCACGGAGGACCTGGCCGCCGAGATCAAGGACCTCGATGCCCGCGGCTACCGGCCGAGAGTGCTGTTCCTGGAGTCCAGCGACGCTGTGCTCATCCGGCGGTACGAGGCCAACCGCCGCCAGCACCCGCTGCAGGGTGGCGGCCGGCTCGCCGACGGGGTCGCGGCCGAGCGGGAACTGCTCGGTCCGTTGCGGGAGGAAGCCGACGTCGTCATCGACACCTCGAATCTGACGATCCACCAACTTCGCCGGCAGATCGAGCAGGCGTTCGGGCAGGACGGACCGGAACGCCGGGCATCGATGACGGTGGTGTCGTTCGGCTACAAGTACGGCCTCCCGCTGGACGCCGACCTGGTCATCGACATGCGGTTCCTGCCGAACCCGCACTGGATCCCGGAACTGCGCAACCACACCGGGAAGGACGCCGACGTCTCGGACTATGTGCTGTCCCAGGAGGGTGCCGCCGAATTCCTCGACCGGTACGTCGCACTCATCGACCTGATCAGCGGTGGCTACAAACGCGAGGGCAAGCGGTACCTCACGCTCGCGGTCGGCTGCACCGGCGGTAAGCATCGCAGCGTCGCGGTCGCCGAGGAATTGCGCCGCCGGCTGGAGGGCGATTCCCTGGCGGTCCAGGTCGTTCACCGCGATCTTGGCCGGGAGTAGCGAGCCGGTGAGCACGCAGCGACCAAAGGTGGTCACCCTCGGCGGCGGCCACGGCTTGCACGTCATGCTCAGCGCGCTGGTCCGGCGGGACGTGGAGATCACCGCCATCGTCACCGTCGCCGACGACGGCGGATCATCAGGGCGGCTCCGCTTGGAGGTGCCCGGCATCGTGCCGCCGGGGGATCTGCGGATGGCGCTGACCGCGCTGAGCCGGCCCGACGACTCCGGGCAGCTGTGGAGCGAGACCTTTCAGCACCGTTTCCGCGGCGAGGGTGCGCTGGCCGGCCACCCGGTCGGCAACATCGTGCTGGTCGGGCTGACCCAGGTGCTGGGCGATCCAGTGGCCGCTCTGGATGCCGCGGGCAGGATCCTCGGCGCGCGCGGCCGGGTGCTACCGATGGCCTGCGAGCCGTTGGACATCGTGGCCGAGGTGGAGGGGCTGGACGAGGACCCCAGCGCGGTCCGCCGGATCCGTGGACAGGTCGCGGTGGCCACCACCCCCGGCCGGGTGCGGTCGGTGACGCTGGCCCCGCAGGATGCGCGCGCCTGCCCGCAGGCGCTGGACGCCATCGCCGCCGCGGACCTACTCACCTTCGGTCCCGGCTCGTGGTTCACCAGCGTGCTGCCGCATCTTTTGCTGCCGGAGATGGCGGACGCGATCAAGGCCAGCAACGCCCACCGGTTGGTCGTGCTGAACCTCGCCGCACAGACCGGGGAGACCGAAGGGTTCTCCCCGGAGCAGCACCTGGACGTACTCTCAGCACACGCGCCCGGCCTCCGGGTCGATTCCGTGCTGGCAGACCGGGCCTCGGTGGCCCTGCCGCAGCGACTGGCATCGGCCGCGTCTCGGCTGGGAGCTCGGCTGGACCTCGACGACGTCGCGGTTCCCGGGACGGCGCGGCACGACCCGACAAGGTTGTCGGTTTCCCTGGCACAGGTGCTGGTGCGGGCGGTGGGCGCCGGGCCGGGGGAGTAGCGGTCAGCGGGGCGAACGGGGGGAACGAACGATGAACGACAGGGAGTGCGCCGGATGGCGATGACAGCCGCCGTGAAGGACGAGCTCAGCCGGGTCGCGGTGAGCAAGGTATCGGCACGCAAGGCCGAGGTGTCGGCGCTGCTGCGCTTCGCGGGCGGTCTGCACATCGTGGCCGGACGGGTGATCGTCGAGGCCGAGCTGGATACCGGCGCCGTCGCCCGGCGGCTGCGCAAGGAGATCGGCGAGCTCTACGGGCACGTCGCCGACGTGCAGGTGTTGGCCGCCTCCGGTTTGCGCAAGGGCACCAGGTACGTGGTCAGGGTGGTCGCGGGTGGCGATTCGCTGGCCCGCCAGACCGGGCTGATCGATCAACGCGGCCGCCCCGTTCGCGGGTTGCCGCCGCAGATCGTCGCCGGTTCGGTGGGTGACGCGGAGGCCGCCTGGCGCGGTGCGTTCCTCGCCCACGGATCGTTGACCGAGCCCGGCCGCAGCGCCTCGCTGGAGGTCACCTGTCCCGGCCCGGAGGCCGCGTTGGCGCTGGTCGGCGCCGCCAGGCGAATGGGCATCGGGGCCAAGGCCAGGGAGGTCAGGGGGGCCGACCGGGTGCTGGTCCGGGACGGCGACGCGATCGCCGCGCTGCTCACCCGGCTGGGTGCGCACTCGTCCATGCTGGCCTGGGAGGAGCGGCGGATGCGCCGTGAGGTCCGGGCCACCGCCAACCGGCTGGCCAACTTCGACGACGCCAACCTGCGCCGGTCCGCACGGGCCGCGGTGGCCGCCGCCGCCAGGGTGGAACGGGCGTTGGCGATTCTTGGTGACGAGGCTCCCGAGCACCTGAGCCAGGCCGGCCGGCTGCGCATCGCGCACGGCCAGGCGTCACTGGAGGAGCTGGGCCAGTTGGCCGACCCGCCGATGACGAAGGACGCCGTCGCCGGCCGGATCCGCCGGCTGCTGACGATGGCGGACAAACGCGCCGCCGACCTCGGAATCCCGGACACCGAATCGGCCGTCACCGCCGACATGCTCGACGGCTGAACCGCTTCGGGCGGCGCGCTCGCAGCA